>NZ_JBIMEV010000003.1:0-210567 GCF_051262595.1 Salipaludibacillus sp. CF4.18 | reverse complement strand
TTCCGTGATTCTTCTAGTTATATTTGCACGTGGGATTCAGCTCCGTCTTTTTATATTGTTGATTGGGGTTTTCCAAGGGTTAACCTTGTCCAAGATAGCTACCCATCTAAATAATGATGCTGGGAACTGGCCTTTTTACGGATTTACTAGTATGACGGTGTTAGAGATTTTAGCAATGTCTTTGCTATGTATAACCGTTTGGAGTTGGTTAGAAAATATGGCGATTTCGCTTAAGGAAACGGTTGTTTTATCTAAGCCGACTGTACAAGGTAGATAGATCGCTATAATAGAATAAATTGGTTGTCTAGAGCCGAGTTTTCCTTTATATGAAAAATACAAGCTTTTAAAAAGAGGTCTACCGATCTGAAATCAATAACAATTTTAAGTTACGAAAAATAAAAAATTTAAACTCTTTAATATATATTTATTGGTGTATGTCAAATGGAAGGTTTCTTTTCATGAAACTGCAACGTATAATAGATAAAGTATGTATTTAAAAGACGAAAGCGAGGAAAATACTGTGCCAAAACCAGTATTAGCCATTGTTGGAAGACCTAACGTTGGTAAGTCAACAATTTTTAACAGGATAGTAGGAGAACGAATAGCAATAGTTGAGGATAAGCCAGGTGTAACTAGAGACAGAATTTACAGCTCAGGTGAATGGCTTGAACATGAATTTTTTGTTATTGATACAGGTGGTATTGAAATAAGTGACGAGCCATTATTAGGGCAAATGAGAGCTCAGGCTGAACTTGCCATACAGGAAGCAGATGTAATTTGTTTTGTTGTAAACGGCAGAGAAGGGTTGACGGCAGCTGATGAAGAGGTATCACAAATACTTCAAAGGTCTAAAAAGCCAGTAGTAATTGGCGTAAATAAAATGGACGACCATTCGATGCATGAAAAGATTTATGAATTTTACAGTTTGGGAATAGGCGAACCACTTCCAATCTCCGGATCTCATGGTTTAGGAATAGGAGATTTGCTAGATCATTTGGCGACCCACTTTCCAAAAGACATAGAGGACAAATATGATGAGTCAACGATTCGTATGAGTCTAATTGGACGTCCTAATGTTGGGAAGTCTTCGCTAGTAAATGCTATTTTGGGGGAAGAAAGAGTTATTGTAAGCGACATTCCTGGAACGACAAGAGATGCGATTGATACTCCCTTCACTAAAGATGACCAAGAATACGTGGTCATTGATACAGCAGGTATGAGGAAGCGTGGTAAAGTATATGAGTCCACGGAGAAATATAGCGTCTTAAGAGCTTTGAAAGCAATAGAGAGATCGAATGTTGTTCTTTGTGTAATAAATGCAGAGGAAGGTATTATCGAGCAGGATAAGAAAATTGCAGGTTACGCTCATGAAGCTGGTAGAGCAGTTGTGATTGTTGTAAATAAATGGGACGCAGTTGAAAAAGACGATAAAACGATGAGAGAATTTGAGCAAAAAATAAGGGATCATTTCTTATACTTAAGTTACGCGCCTATCTTATTTTTATCTGCGAAAACAAAACGACGGGTCCAGCACTTGCTACCGGTTGTAAATGAAGTGATGGAGTCACATAATCTTCGAGTTCAAACGCATGTATTAAACGACGTAGTTGTTGATGCAGTGACGATGAATCCAACACCTACTGATCATGGTGGACGAAGACTTAGAATTAAATATACGACACAAGTTTCTGTTGCGCCACCTACATTTATTTTATTTGTTAATGATCCAGAACTTCTTCACTTTTCTTATCGTAGATATCTGGAAAATAAAATTCGAGAAGCGTTTGGATTTATCGGAACACCAATTCATATTATGGCAAGAAAGAAAAACGATTAACCGATTGGAATCTGACTTTTAGAATACTCTCTATTAATATAGTGGGAGGAGGGATGTTATGCTGACAGCTCTTGCAATTATCTTGTCGTATCTGGTAGGATCTATCAGTTTTAGTTATGAAATAGGAAAGCAACTGCGAAAGTTAGATATTAGGGAACATGGAAGTGGAAATGCAGGTGCAACAAATACGTTAAGAGTAATGGGAATTGGGCCTGCTATTGTTGTTTTATTATTAGATGCCGGGAAAGGCATTGGGGCAGTCTTTCTAGGCTTTTATCTTTCAGGTGGTTCTCCAGTCATTGCGGCCACTAGCGGTTTAGCAGCGATACTAGGGCACAATTGGCCTGTTTATTATGGGTTTAGAGGCGGTAAAGGTGTTGCAACAACAATTGGTGTTTTAGCAACACTAGTTATTTTCCCTGCCCTAATAGCAGGTGCAGTAGCTATAGGCGCAATCATTTTCACGAGATATGTGTCTTTGGGCTCTTTAATTTTTATGATTGGTACGACGTTGATTACTGCTATTTATTATAATTATTTTGAATACCCTTTTTATTATGTGTACTTTTTAATATTTATTACTTTGTTATCTATTTGGCGACATAGGCTGAACATTGAACGATTGCTCAGCAAAACTGAAAGTAAACTAGGAGAAAAAGCACAAGCAAAACAGGGGGAGGCGTAACAATGTCAAAAGTTGCTGTTTTAGGATCAGGTAGTTGGGGAACTGCTTTATCACTTGTATTAGGAGATAATAATTACGAAGTAAGACTATGGGGAAGATCACAGGAACAGGTAGATGAGATTAATGATAACCGGTGTAATGTAAGATATCTACCTGATGTAAAGCTCCCTGATAATATTCATGCATTCACGGATCTTTCGAATACTTTAGAAAATGTAGAAGTAGTCGTATTAGTGGTTCCAACGAAGGCCATGAGAGAAGTGCTTAAAGAAGTAACCAAATACTTGAGTGTACCCGTTCTATTTGTTCACGCTAGTAAAGGTATTGAACCAGAGACACACTTACGTGTTTCAGAAATTATTGAAGAAGAAATTCCTCAGGAGCAAAGGACTTCTATTGCTGTATTATCTGGTCCAAGTCATGCTGAAGAAGTCTCAAGACGACAACCTACTACGGTTACTTGCTCCTCATTAGATATGAATAGTGCAGAAAGGGTTCAAGATTTATTTATGAACTCTGTTTTTCGTGTGTACACGAACCCAGACTTAATTGGAGTCGAGATAGGCGGCTCACTGAAGAATATTATTGCAATTGGTGCTGGAATGACAAATGGTTTAGGATTTGGAGACAATGCGAAAGCTGCGTTAATGACTCGAGGCTTAGCTGAAATTGCGCGTTTAGGCATGAAATTGGGAGCTAATCCATTAACGTTTGCAGGTTTAACAGGCTTGGGGGACTTAATTGTCACCTGTACGAGTGTACATAGTAGAAATTGGCGCGCTGGGAATATGCTCGGTAAAGGAAAAACATTAGAGGAAGTGTTAGATGAGATGGGTATGGTGGTCGAAGGAATTAGGACGACAAAAGCCGCTTACCAACTTGCAGAACAAACAGGCGTGGACATGCCAATTACAAAAGAATTATATCAAGTATTATTTCATGATAAAACACCGGAAGATGCAGTAACTGAACTTATGGGCAGGGTGAAGAAACATGAAGTAGAAGATTTAAAGTTTGGTGACGGAGACCCACTTAATCATTTAGAACCCTGATTTTTGCTCTCACCTTTTTTCCTCCAATGCATAAATTAGCATTATAGGTTTGTAGGAGGAGGGATAAGAGTGGAAGAAGGAAAAAATCACTCGATTTTTGATCAGTTAGAAGGTAAAACAAATGTTAAGCAACAAGACTTATTTAACTTAGCACAATCCGTTAACCAAAAAGATTTATCTAAAGAGGAAAATGTGCGACAGCTCATCCATCAAGTTGCGACTGTAGCAAATGTACCAGTATCGAAAGAAAAAGAAGATGAGTTAGTTAGAGCAATAACTAATAATGAAGTACCTATGGATTTTGGTTCGTTAGCCAAAATGTTTCAAAAGACTAAATAAAGTTAGGCTTTCATATCAATCAAAATCGTGATAGCTAGCATATATTGAAATAGTAAGTGCATGGCTGTTAAATGATGAAGTCTAGGCAGTATTTAGTCATAGAAGACTGGAGAAAAGGCCCCTTTTCTTCAGTTTTTTGTTTAATTTATGAGCTGAGGGGGCGAATCCGCTCAAGGCGGACGCAATGAAGTAACAAAATAGAAAAAAAGACATTAAGTTTAAGTCAGTAATAGAGTTTTAACAATGACAAATTGGGTTAAGTAAGACGAGCCCACATTACATAGGGTATTACCAGTCCAAAAAGAATTCTTTTAACATGCATTTTAGGATGAAGCTATGCTATAATTATGCAGAATTTAGAAGAAGCGTTTAATATTCTTGGTTACTGAGTAAATATATTGGGCTTATCAGTAGATGGTTCTTTTTTCTAATGCTTCTTTCGTAACCTGGGATAAAATAGGGGGAAATATTATGTTTGAAGATCCATTAATGAAAATGTGGGTATCTTTTATCGGGATGGCCCTAATGACAGTGTCAGTTATCGTCACTGTTTTTACTAAAGAAAAGCTTTCTGGCTTTTTGAGATATTTTTTCTTGACGATAAGTTTTATTTGTATAATAATTTCCGGGATCATTATCGTGCTTGTAGTTTTTACAGGACCAGCCCCGGAATAATGGAAAAATTTATGTTGGATAAGGGTAGGGATCGTTTATGTTATACCTGCGGTTAATTTCTGTGACATTGGCAGTTCTTTTATTATCAGGTTGTTTATATCCTCAAAATGAACGAAGAGAGAATCAAGTACCTAATGAGGCTCAGTTGCAGTCCGTTCAAACAGCAGTTGAGCAATATCAAGAAAATCGTTCTGTTCTTCCGATTAAGACAAGAGAAGCTGATACACCTATCTTTCGAAAATACCCCATTGAATTCGCCCAATTAGTACCTGGTTTTCTAGAGTCCGCCCCTGGTAATTCATTTGAAAATGGTGGAACTTATCAATACGTTTTGACAAACGTGGAAGAAGAACCACTTGTGAAATTAATTGATCTTAGAATTACTCAAACAATCCAAGATTTAGAAAGACGCTTGTACTCCTATCGAGGTGACCATGAATTTGCACCTGTCGAAGAAGTGGTTGGCTATGAACTATTGAAGCTGGATTTCGAGGCGTTGAAGTACGAAGAAGAACCTACGGTAGATAGTCCATTTCATCCTACCCATCGGCTTCCGTTATTTATGAAGACGGATGGAAGCATTGTGATAGATTATTCATTGGATATTCAATATTACCTTGAAGAATACGGATGGGGAGAGTTTTCGGAAGGTGATGATCTCCGTTGGTTATTGGTTGAGCATGCTCCTTTTGTTCCAGCATACTCTGAGCCGCAAACAGTCGAGAATGGAGAAGTCATATTCATCGAAAATTAAGTTATATCATCATTCGATAGAATCATTTATTTTTACTTGCACGCTTTGAGAGAATGCTCAAAGCGTTTTTTTTGCATTAAACTTAGCAGCCGTAGCTACTTGAGAATGCAATAGTTGGCGACTTCGGCGGGGAAATCAACTACTGAAGACTCCGCAGAGCGGTTTTCCAAGGCTACTGACAAAGTATAAAATTACCTTCATAGAGCCAATTCAAGTACTTGGTATGAAATCAAAACAATCGTAAATAAAATCCGTTGTTCTGCATAAAAAAGATACCTATGCATATTTGATGTTTACATCAAAGTCATTACAATCATTTCACTTCTGTAAAAAACTTATAGGTCTTAAATGTCATCGTTCATCATAGTTATTTCAGTAGACAAAAGTAATGTCTGGAGAGGATTCGTTCTACTAGTCATAAAAGTTGGACAACGACATAGAGTAATAAAGACAAAGACTCAAATTCATTTATCACTTGCAGAGTGAATTTACGTAGAAATCTAGCAGGAGGCGATTGTGTGGAAAAGGTAGATATCTTTAAGGATATTGCAGAAAGAACTGGCGGTGACATTTATTTAGGTGTTGTAGGTTCCGTTCGCACAGGTAAATCAACGTTTATAAAGAAATTCATGGAATTAGCTGTCATACCTAATATTGAATTAGAATCAGACAGAGCAAGAGCACAAGACGAGTTGCCTCAAAGTGCTGCGGGAAGACAAATTATGACGACAGAGCCTAAATTTATTCCTAATCAAGCCGTATCCATTCATGTAGACGATGGACTGGATGTAAACGTAAGGGTTGTAGATTGTGTTGGATATGCCGTCCCTGGAGCTAAAGGCTACGAGGATGAGCATGGGCCACGAATGATTCATACACCTTGGTATGAGGATGCTATTCCGTTTCAGGAAGCTGCTGAAATCGGTACAAGAAAAGTCATTCAGGAGCATTCCACGCTAGGGGTAGTCGTAACAACCGATGGATCGATTGGAGAAATTGCTAGAGAGGATTATGTAAAATCTGAACAAAGAGTGATTGAGGAGTTAAAAGAGGTAGGAAAACCATTTGTTGTATTAGTTAACTCTGTTCATCCAACTCATCCCCAAACGGAAGGGTTAAGAGCAGAATTAGAGGAGACGCATGATGTACCAGTTTTAGCGATGAATATTGAAGGAATGACGGAACAGGATATCCATAGTGTCATGCGAGAAGTCTTATTCGAATTTCCTGTTCATGAAGTTAATGTGAACTTACCAAGCTGGGTAATGGTATTAAAAGAAGATCATTGGTTAAGAGAAAACTATGAAAATTCCGTGAGAGAAACAGTAAAAGATATTAAAAGATTGCGCGATGTCGATCGAGTTGTAGGTCAATTCTTTGAATATGATTTCATTGAGAGAGCAACACTTGCCGGAATTGAAATGGGTCAGGGAGTTGCAGAAATCGACTTAGATGCACCTGAGGACCTCTATGATCAAATATTAATGGAAGTGGTAGGTACTGAGATACGAGGGAAAGATCATTTACTGGAGCTTATGCAGGACTTAGCTTTTGCCAAATCAGAATATGATCAAGTAGCAGAGGCTTTGAAAATGGTTCGTCAAACAGGATACGGAATTGCAGCGCCAACTATCGCTGATATGAGTCTGGATGAACCTGAGATTATCAGGCAAGGATCAAGATTCGGTGTTCGACTTCGAGCTGTAGCCCCTTCCATTCATATGATTAAAGTTGATGTCGAATCTGAGTTTGCACCAATAATTGGTACAGAGAAACAAAGTGAAGAATTAGTGAGGTATTTAATGCAGGACTTTGAAGAGAATCCTCTATCCATTTGGAATTCTGATATCTTTGGCAGGTCATTAAATTCAATAGTAAGAGAAGGAATTTCTGCTAAACTATCACTAATGCCTGAAAATGCAAGATACAAGCTAAAAGAAACATTAGAACGCATTATCAACGAAGGATCTGGCGGTTTAATAGCAATTATATTGTAGCTCTCCTAAGTGGAGGGCTTTTTTTTATTTTGAATAAATCCCATATTTTAGGAAAAAAAATAGGTTAACTTACCTTTTAAGGGAAAAAAGCGATAAAAATGCAAGGAATTACGCAAAAATTGTTGAAATATTATGCTCTATCGTTTAATATAAGCCTTGTTATCCCATGAATAAAGGGAAAACTATGTATAAAGTGTTTATTATTGTGAAAGTAATGGTATAACACAAGTATAAGTATAGAAGGAGGTGAATAGTATGAATAAAACAGAACTTATTAATGCAGTTGCTGAAAAGACTGAGCTTTCTAAGAAAGACGCTACCGGTGCTGTTGATGCTGTTTTCGAAGTCATCACTGGTTCACTTCAAAACAGTGAAAAAGTCCAGTTAATTGGATTTGGAAACTTTGAAGTACGTGAGCGTGCTGCTCGTAAAGGTCGTAACCCGCAAACAGGGGAAGAGATCGAAATTCCAGCAAGTAATGTACCAGCTTTTAAACCTGGTAAAGCCCTTAAAGATGCAGTTAAATAATTACATATAGGGCTATATGTTATTGACTGAAAGTGTCTCATGAGCTTAGCTTTTGAGGCACTTTTTCTTATTTCAGAAAAATGGATAATTCAGCGGTATCAAAGAAAGTAATATCCTTTTGAGACAATGGCAATTTGTGGCGGTACCATGATAAGAAGGTTTTCTTGTCACAAGGCAAAGCGGTATGCTAAACTTTTATAGATATCTACATAATCAGTTAAAATGAAATGGAGGCCGTATTGCTATGAGCCAGGTTGACCATGAAAAAATAGAAAAAGCAGTAACCATGATTCTCGAAGCAGTAGGAGAGGATCCAACCCGCGAAGGGTTACTAGACACACCTAAAAGAGTAGCTAGAATGTATGAAGAGGTATTCCAAGGTTTAAATCAAGATCCACGAGAACATTTCAAAACAGTTTTTGGAGAAGATCACGAGGAACTCGTACTAGTAAAGGATATACCGTTTTATTCGATGTGTGAACATCATCTAGTTCCTTTCTTTGGTAAGGTTCATATAGGCTATATACCAAAAGGCGGCAAAGTTACAGGTTTGAGTAAATTGGCAAGAGCTGTGGAGGCGGTGTGTCGACGTCCCCAGTTACAGGAACGAATTACCTCGACCGTCGCCAATTCAATTGTAGAGACACTAGATCCTAGAGGAGTTATTGTTGTCGTTGAAGCCGAGCATATGTGTATGACGATGAGAGGGGTTCGAAAACCCGGATCCAAGACAGTAACCTCGGCTGTAAGAGGTGCATTTGAACGCAGTGATGCAGCTCGTGCTGAAGTTTTATCCTTGATTAAGGATTAGTTATTACCTTTCAATAAAATATCATTATCAGGCTAGGATTTTTATTCGGTCTTGATAATGCAATGAAACGGGGGGTCTTCCATTGGCAGAATCTAATGATTATATTGTAATTAAAGCAAAAGAAGATGGTGTGAGTGTAATCGGTTTGACTAGAGGAACCGATACGAGATTTCATCATTCGGAGAAATTAGACAAAGGCGAGATGATGATTGCTCAATTTACAGAGCATACGTCGGCCATAAAAATACGCGGTAAAGCTCTATTACAGACAGCTCATGGTGAAATGAGCAGTGATGAGTAAGACTAAGTGTCGCTCTTAAAACTAGGTATTCCTTTTAATTAGTTTTCTAAAGTTGGTGCACTAATCAATCTGATTAACGAGACCGGGCATAATATAGCCTGGTTTTCTTGTTTTTTAGATTCAGCCAATAGATTATCCCCACCATACATACTACGAGGTCTTGTTCTAAAATTTTGAACTTATCACGTAAGTAATGTTTTATTTTGTATCCTTATCGCTATGGACTAATTGTGATATACTAGACGTGCATAGAATGCGATATATACTGGATATATTTTTATGCACTTTGAAAGCTGGGGGACTTTTGAATGACTGCGATTTATACGAACAATGAGGAATTAAAAAATATATATGACAGCTTTTATCTGCATGTTAATCATCCGTACTTAAATAAATACATTAAAAATCCAGAGATTGATGAGGATCAGGCGGAAATTCTTCTTCTGATGCTTAAAGAAAAAGATTTGTCAGATACATTTATTCACGACTGTATTCTAACAACGATGTTGGTTCAAGCGGCATTAGATATCCATGAAACTGTCGACACGCATGAACTTGGTACAAGCAAGCTAAAAACAAAACGGCAACTCTCTGTTCTTGGCGGAGATTACTATAGCAGTCTTTACTATTACGTTCTTTCCAAGTTAGAAAACAGTTCTTTAATTAGAGCATTTGCTCGCTCCATTCAAGAGATTAATGAATCTAAAATGAACATATATAAACAACATAAAAAAAATGCGCAGCCATCTCTTAATGATTTGAAGAAAATTTATTCTTCAGTACATATAAATATCGCGGAGCTATTAGATCTGAATGATTGGAGTGAAGGATTGGAACAGTTTTTCTTACTCAAATCTTTGCTTAAGGAAAGGTTCGATCTGATTGAATCAGGCAAAACAGGGATTATAGCCCAATCGCTGCATCAAATTATGGGAAACTCTCTAGTGAAATCAGAAACAAAACCTGATACGATAAATTACCTTAATTCTTATATTGAACTCACAGATTCAAACTTAAAACATTTTAATTGGCGCAATGAAGAAATACAAAAAATATTTCAAAAAAGAACAACGAATCTTTTATTGAAATATCAACTATCAGAGCAGTGTGTAGTGGAGGAAGGATAAACTATGGCCAGAACAAAAGAAGAGCGTGTCCATGATGTATTTGAATCGATTTCTGGTCAATATGACAAGATGAATGCTATCATCAGTTTTAAGCGGCATCTTGCTTGGCGAAAAGATACGATGAAGAAGATGGCAGTTCCTAAAGGAGCATCAGCACTGGATGTTTGTTGTGGAACCGCTGACTGGACAATTCATTTAGCTGAAGCAGTAGGTATTAACGGTAAGGTACGAGGGCTGGATTTCAGTGAGAATATGCTTTCTGTAGGTAAAGAGAAAGTAACTAATAAAAAGCTGAATCAGATAAAACTAATTCATGGTAATGCAATGGAGCTTCCATTTAAGGACAATGAATTTGATTTTGTAACGATTGGATTTGGTCTCCGTAATGTTCCGGATTACCTGCAAGTTCTTAAAGAAATGAGACGGGTTGTTAAACCAAATGGCACAGTTGTTTGTTTAGAGACATCTCAACCAACAGCTTTTGGTTTTAAACAAATTTATTGGTTGTATTTCAAGCATATTATGCCATTATTCGGAAAGGTTTTTGCGAAAAGTTACGATGAATACTCGTGGCTTCAAGAATCAAGTCAGTCTTTTCCTGGTAAGGAAGAATTAAAATCATTATTTAAAGAAGCTGGATTTGAGGATATTACATATAAATCATACTCTGGCGGAGTGGCCGCATCTCATTTTGCTAAAAAATAAAAGATTTAATGTTTTGAAGTGGGGATAACAGATGAGAAAATTAAAGATAATTTTAGAAATGATTAAATTTGAACATACAGTTTTTGCATTACCCTTTGCCTTCCTTGGTACGGTATTGGGTAGTTTGATAATCAATGGAAGTTGGCCAACCATATCCGATTGGATCTGGATCACTCTTGCGATGGTAGGTGCAAGAAGTGCTGCAATGTCATTAAATCGACTAATCGATGCTCAAATCGATAAAGCTAATCCACGTACAAAAGACCGGGCTATTCCTGCTGGTTTGTTATCAAAAATGGAGACATCACTATTTATCGTTGTTTCATTTGTAGTGTTGTTCGTAGCTGCATTTCAATTGAATATGCTAGCCGTTTACCTATTACCGGTAGCTGTATTCTTTCTTGTGTTTTATTCCTATACGAAGAGGTTTACATGGCTTTGTCATGTGTTTCTAGGGTTTACTATAGGCATAGCGCCATTAGGTGGATGGGTTGGAGCTACAGGAACGTTAACATGGGAAGCTTTTGTTTTGTTTCTAGCCGTAGCTTTTTGGACAGCCGGTTTTGACGTTATTTATGCTACTCAGGATGCTGATTATGATAAAAAAGTAAACTTACATTCGATCCCAAGTTTTTTTGGAATTACAAAAGCTCTGTTAATTGCTAGAGGATTTCACATCGTAAGCTTGGCATCGATGTTAATATTATTTTTTATCGCGCCATTAGGTTGGATTTATCTGGCGGGTGTTATTATTGTTGGATCAATTATGGTATATGAACATATGCTTGTATCTCCAGAAGATTTGTCTAAAGTGAATGTAGCGTTCTTTAAAATGAATGGGATTATTAGTGTGGTCATGCTAGCCTTTTCAATTGGAGACCTATTGCTATGACTCAACAAACGAATAAAAAAGTTCTTACAGTTGCGATCACAGGGGCTAGCGGTGCAGTCTATGGCGTTCGTTTTGTACAAGAACTGTTAAGACAAGGGCATACTGTTCATTTTGTTCTTACAGGAGCAGCGTGGCAAGTGTTTCATTATGAACTTCAATTAGATACCACAGACCAAGAGAAATGTCTTGAAGAATTATTTGGTGGTTATAAAAACTTTCATTATCACACCCAGCAAGATTTTTCAGCACCTATTGCCAGCGGATCAGCCAAAAACGATGGAATGATCATTATTCCTTGCTCAATGGGTACATTAGCAAAAATTGCACACGGAATTTCTAGTAATTTACTAGAGAGATCAGCCGATGTTGTATTAAAAGAGCGGAGAAAACTGGTAATTGTGCCCCGAGAAACGCCATTAAACTCTATTCACTTAGAGAACATGAAACGTCTTAGCGACTTAGGTGGATTGATTGTACCAGCAATGCCGGGCTTCTATCATAATCCGGAATCAATGGATGATATGATAAACTTTGTTGTAGGTAAAGTATTGGACCAGGTAGATGTTGATCATAATTTATTTACACGTTGGGGAGGCGGAGAATCATGAGCTTAATCGTTGGTGAAATATCTTACACGAATATTAGGCCGATGTTTCATTATATTGACCGTAGTACCTTAATAAATAAAGGGTGTGAATTTGTCCCGGCAATTCCTGCTAAATTAAACAAGGAAATGAAGGAAGGCACTATTCACGTTGGAGGAATATCTTCGTTTGCTTATGGTGAAAATGCTGAAAAATACAAAGTATTACCTCAACTATCTGTATCATCACCTAAAAGTGTCGGGTCTATTTTTCTGTTTTCTAAGACGAAGATAGAGGACTTGGACAAGGCCTCCATCGCGTTAACGTCTAGCTCGGCAACGTCTGTCAACTTATTAAAAATTATCCTGCAACACTTTTACCAACTGGATGTACATTATGAAACAACGGCACCTGATTATACGCAAATGATGAGTGAACATGATGCATGTCTTTTAATTGGTGATGATGCTATTTTAGCGAAAATGAATAAGCCTAATCATATTTTTCATTATGACTTAGGAGCATTATGGGCTCATTTTACGAATCTGCCGATGACATACGCAGTATTTGCAGTTAGAAAAGAGGCTTGGAAAGATCAACCTGATCTATTAGCAGAGCTTCATGAGCAATTTCTGTGGAGTAAGGACAAGTGCATGAGGGACGGATATTCAAGTATGATAAAATCAATAAAGTTGGAATTGGGTGGCACAACAAGTTTTTGGAGGAATTATTTCTCTGGATTAAACTATGAACTGACAGATCGGCATTTTGAAGGCTTGTATTATTATTACAAATTAGCGTACGACTTAAAGCTTTTATCAAAAGACGTTCGTCATATTTCGATTTGGAACCCTGCCGATCACTTTCATTCTGTTTAGCAAGGTGGACTATTATGAGACTAACTGATATATACTGGCATTTGAGGTCGGACATAACGAGAATTGAAAAAGAAATAGAAAAAACGATTGATGCGCAGCATCCTATTTTACAGGAGGCTTCCTCTCATTTGTTGAAAGCGGGCGGGAAAAGAATTCGACCGGTATTTGTGCTGTTATCTGCACAATTTGGGAATTATGATTTAGAGAAGATTAAACATGTCGCTGTTCCACTTGAATTAATTCATATGGGCTCACTTGTTCATGATGATGTGATTGATGATGCAGAACTTAGACGAGGTAAAAAAACGATTAAATCCAAGTGGGATAACCGTGTCGCAATGTATACTGGGGATTTTATCTTCGCAAAAGCAGTTGAAACAGCCACCTATAGTAATGAACCTAAACTTCATCGGATTTTATCTGATGCGATGGTGGAAATGTGTATTGGCGAGGTAGAACAAATTAAATACCAATATGACTCTAATCAACATTTTAGAGTTTATCTTCGACGGATTAAACGTAAAACAGCTCTTCTAATATCTGTGAGTTGTCAATTAGGTGCTATGGTTTCTGGTGCTACGGAAGAACACCAACGTTTATTAAAAAATTATGGGTACAACTTGGGAATGGCATTTCAAATTACTGACGATATTTTGGATTTTGTCGGCACAGAAAAAGAATTAGGAAAGCCTGCAGGAAGTGATTTACTTCAAGGTAATGTAACACTTCCGGCTTTATATGCAATGCAGCAAAGTCAAGCCCTAAGGCAAACGATAGAGGCTTACCTAAACAAGAATGGTCTCAACTTTATTGATATGCATGGTACTATTGAAAAAGTTAAGCAGACAGATGCCATTGTCAATTCTAAGAAAGTAGCGGATCTTTATATCCAAAAAGCATTGCAGGCATTGGAAGCCCTTCCTGATACCCAAGCTAAGCACTCATTGACTCAAATAGCTCACTACATAGGAGACAGAAAGTTTTAAGCATCAGGAAGTCTCAGTTTGTTACCAGAATGATGAGAAGTCTATGAGAGTAATAAGCAAATATTTCTTAGAGCCCGCTATGATTAATTCTTAATGCTTAGCGGGTAGGGCCCATTGAAATCATTATTTAAATAGGTGTTAAATGATACATTGTTTTAGAGAATTTATAAAAATGACAGCTATCTTCACGCCACACGTATCAAGGGAAACCCACCCTAGATACTTAAATGATAGTGGCGAAAGATAACACTGTATTTAATAAAAGACGCTTGGCGTTTTTCTTAAAGTGTTGTGAAAGTTTGAAATATTTGTTATAATCTAAATGTTGGAAGTTATATACATATGTTGGAGGAATGCATGATGGAACAGACGTTTTTAATGGTAAAACCGGATGGTGTTCAAAGAAATCTTATCGGTGAAGTAGTTTCTCGCTTTGAAATGAAAGGGTTTACACTAATTGGGGCAAAAGTGTTACAAATTTCTCCCGAATTAGCTGAAACACATTATGGGGAACATAAAGGAAAGCCATTTTTCGAAGGGCTTGTTGAGTTTATTACGTCAGGACCTGTATTTGCAATGGTTTGGGAAGGTGACGGAGCAATTCTAGAAGCTCGTAAAATGATGGGGAAAACAAAACCTCAAGAAGCGGACCCAGGAACAATACGTGGAGATTATGGTGTAAATATGTCTAAAAATATTATTCATGGTTCTGATTCAGTAGAAAGTGCAAAAAGGGAAATTTCACTTTTCTTTAATGACAATGAGATTGAATCCTATAGTAAAACGGTTAATAAATGGGTCTAACTTCAAAAAGCTGCCTTCCCGGTAGCTTTTTTTCTATTACATGGTAGTCGTAACAACATAAATATGTTACAAGTAATAGTATCACAGTTAGGAAAGAGGATTATTTCGATGGATGATTACCAATACTTTATAGACCAAGTGAAACAAAAAACAGCAATTGATTTATCCTATTACAAGGAGACTCAGATGAAGCGGAGGTTAACCTCATTAAGAGATAAAAGAGGTTTCGCCAATTTTGAGGAGTATTATAAAGCAATGACACAAGAGCAAGAGTTATTTGAAGAATTCTTACAACGAATGACAATTAACGTATCAGAGTTTTTTCGGAACCCACAAAGATGGACTGTTTTAGAAAAGAAAATTATTCCAAGACTATTGAAAAATCAGTCATCGATTAAAATGTGGAGTGCAGCCTGTTCCACTGGGGAAGAACCTTACTCTTTAGTTATTTTACTTAACCAATTCCTTACATACAAACAAATAGATTTACTAGCCACAGACTTGGATCAGTCGATTCTGGATCGTGCAATAAATGGATTTTATCCCGAACGTGCTTTAAAAGAAGTAGAAAACAAAAAGCTACAAACTTATTTTGAAAAACAAGATTTAGGTTATTCAGTGAATGATGAAGTAAAGAAACCAATTCGATTTGGACGACATAATTTACTTCACGATAAATTTGAGACTGGATTTGATTTAATCGTATGCAGAAATGTGATGATTTATTTTACGGAAGACGCGAAAGATAAGTTATATCAAAAGTTCGCTGATGCTTTAAAGCCTGGCGGAGTTCTTTTTGTTGGGAGTACCGAACAGATATTTAACGCCCAGCGTTATGGACTTGAAACGGAAGATACCTTTTTTTATAAGAAAATGGAATAAGAAAAGGTCTTGTTTCTTTCTTTAGTAGAAATTTTGTCGATTATTTTGATTATTATTTAAAAAATTCATGTATTACCCTTGAAAAATTGTCTGAAATCATAAACAATAGATATAATGACTTTTTAACACATAAAAGCGATAAAGAAAGCTGAGGTAGGTATATATGCGTTTTCTAACAGCAGGCGAGTCTCATGGACCAGAATTAACAGCAATAATAGAAGGGGTTCCTAGTCAACTCCCTTTAACAGTAGAGGATATTAACGAACACCTAGCCAGAAGACAAAAAGGCTATGGCAGAGGTCGAAGAATGCAAATTGAGAAAGATCAAGTTCGAATTACCAGTGGTGTTCGACACGGAAAAACAACTGGAGCACCAATCACGTTGCATGTAGAAAACAAAGATTGGACACATTGGACGAAAATTATGGGTGCTGAGCCTTTAACAGAAGAAGAAGAGCAGGACATGAAGCGAAAGATTACACGTCCAAGACCGGGACACGCTGATTTAAACGGAGCAATAAAGTACCGTCATCGTGATATGAGAAATGTACTGGAACGCTCATCTGCTCGTGAAACAACTGTAAGGGTTGCAGTAGGAGCAGTAGCACAAGTTATATTGAAACAGTTTAATATTGATATTTGTGGACATGTTCTGGAAATCGGGGATGTAGTTAGTACTCAAAGAGACCTGGACTCTGTCCAAGAGCTAAAAGAAATATCTGAAGCATCTGAAGTTAGGTGTATTGATCCTGAAGCAAGTGAAAAGATGAAACAAGCGATTGATGATGCAAAGCAAAATGGCGATTCAATCGGTGGTATTGTCGAAGTGGTGGCAAACAATGTTCCTATAGGATTGGGAAGCTTCGTACACTATGATCGTAAGTTAGATGGGAAAATAGCTCAAGGGGTACTTAGTATCAATGCATTTAAAGGAGTCGAAATTGGACTTGGTTTTGAAGCAGCCAGATTAAAAGGAAGCCAGGTTCATGATGAAATAGCACATGACGAAGAAAGAGGTTTTTTCCGTAAATCAAATCGTTTAGGTGGATTTGAAGGCGGTATGACAAATGGGATGCCTGTTGTTGTTCATGGCGCAATGAAACCTATTCCTACGCTATACAAGCCGTTACAGAGTGTAGATATTGATACAAAAGAAGCTTTCTCAGCTAGTATTGAACGTTCTGACAGCTGTGCAGTTCCGGCAGCTGCAGTTGTTTGCGAAGCTGCAGTAGCTTGGGAACTGGCTGATGCATTTTTAGATAAGTTTGGATCAGATACAATGGATGACATTAAGAAGCATTATGACGCGTATATGAAAGAAGCGAGGGAATTTTAATGAACGCCCCTAGTCTGACGATTGCGAGTGAAAAAAATAGTTACCCTGTTTTTATTCAAGGTGGTTTAAGGCATGAGTGCTTCTCCTATATTGGGGAGGCACTGGAAAAGAGTGTTAGTTCGTACATGATCATGATTGATGAAAATGTAGCTGATCTTTATTTAGCTGACTTACTAGCTTCTTTCCCTGAAAATATTCAACCCACTGTTACGAAGATAGCAAGTGGAGAGGGATCAAAATCGATCGAGAAATTCAGTCAATTATTAACCGAGGCGCTCGAGGTGCCATTAGACAGGCAATCGGTGATCATCGCAGTAGGAGGAGGAGTCACTGGAGATTTGGCTGGCTATGTAGCCGCTTCTTACATGCGGGGAATCCGGTTTATTCAAATGCCAACGACTTTACTGGCCCATGATAGCAGTGTTGGCGGGAAAACAGGTATTAATCACCCGTTAGGCAAGAATCTAATTGGAGCATTTCATGCTCCTTCTGCGGTCTTATATGACTCTGATATGCTGCGCACTCTGCCTGAGACAGAGTGGCGGTCAGGTTTTGCAGAGGTAGTGAAACATGGTTTCATTAAAGATACGGCGTTTCTAGAGTGGCTTGAAAAGAAAGTCATGTCATTCTCTGACATACCTTCTGATATATTGAACGAAATGCTGAGAAGATCCATTGCAGTGAAAGCAGAGATCGTTCAGGAGGATGAAAAGGAAAATGGTGTACGGGCCTTTCTTAACTATGGACATACTTTAGGACACGCATTAGAGTCAGAATTAGGCTATGGAAAACTGACACACGGAGAGGCAGTTGCTATAGGGATGGCGTTTGCCCATAAATTAAGTGAACGAGTGTTCCATACAACTTTACCCACTAAAACACATGAAATATATATGACCAAACTAGGCTATCAGTTATCTATTCCAAAGGGGATTTCAGCTGCATCACTACTTCAACGTATGAAGCTTGATAAAAAAGCGGAGCATAATCGCATTCGTTTTGTATTACTAGAGGAAATGGGGAAACCGGTCTTGTTACCGGTTGAGGAACAAGTCGTATTAGATCTACTCGTAAGTGAGGGGGTTAACGCATGATTCGTGGATTACGAGGTGCAACCACTGTCGAAGAAAATAATGGTGATTCAATTTTAGCAGCGACAAAGGAACTCATGCTGGAAATTCAAGAAACGAACGGATTTCATCCTGAGGATATCTCTCATATTATAATAACAATGACAGAGGATTTGAATGCTACATTTCCCGCGAGAGTATTACGTGACATTGCAGGTTATCAGCTTGTACCTGTGATGTGCGCTCAAGAAATAGCAGTTCCCGGTGGATTACCAAAATGTATACGACTGATGGTAACTGTAAATACGACAAAATTTCAAAATGAAATTAAGCATATTTATCTTAATGATGCTGTAAATCTTAGACCTGACTTAACGCTTGACAAATGATTATATAGTCAGTACTATTGCTAATAAGTTTAGATTAGTAGAGAAGTTACGAGAGAATTAGTAAATGAGTGAACAAAAGTTGAGAAGAGCAGAGTTGGAGTTGAGGAGAGCAGAGAAGAGTGTATCAATTTACAGGATACGTCTGCCCTTTGGCAGGCGTTTTTATATTTTACCCCGTTCTTCCTCTTGTTACCATCCCTGTCTTAAGGAAGATATTCAATAGGTTGTCAATCCTTACGAAGGTGTTTTTCATGATACCCAATGAGACCAGTTGAAAATACATAATTATAGAGAGGTGATTGGAATGTTAACGATATCAAAAGAAGCATTTGAGAGAGAATCTCAAACATATAAGACTGTAGCTGTATCGGCGAAGGTATTTGCAGATACAAAAACACCCATTCAATTATTCCATTTATTTAACGACCAAGCAGCATTTATTCTTGAAAGTAAGGACCCGTTATCTCCGTGGTCAAATTATTCCTTTATCGGATTAAATCCAATTTATTCCCTTTTCGATCAAGATAAATCGTATGTGTTTCAAAATAAAGCTGGTGATGTTTTAGCAGAAGGAAGTGCTTTTCAAGATACTTGGGAAAAAGCGTTGTCCTATTTAAATATTTCTCCCAATATGCCTGACCTTCCTTTTCCAGGTGGGGCGGTTGGATACTTAGGATTCGAAGCTTATGCTCATTATGAGCCTAGGTTAAAGCGTTCAGAAACATCGAGTGATGTATCTTTCTTATTTTGCGAAACCATTTTAGCATATCATCATGAAAAAGAAGAGTTAACAGTTGTTCATCTTCAATCAACAAACAGTACTGATGCGGATAGATCCTATAATCTTGCTAAATCAGAAGTTGATAACATCCTTCAAAAGATTGAAGAGGATAACGTGGTTTCAGCGTCGATGGTTCCAATGACACAAACGAAAGATGAAGATATCTTCAAAGGTGTGGCTTCCAACTATTCTAAAGAGGAATATATGAATCAAGTAAACAAAATCAAAGAATATATTGGTGCTGGTGATATTTTTCAGGCTGTTTTATCGCAAAGATTTGAATTGCCAGTTCGCACGGATGGTTTATCTCTTTATCGCGTCTTAAGAAAGATAAATCCATCTCCATATTTATACTATATAAGATTTAATGATCAGGAAATTATAGGTAGTTCACCAGAGCGCTTAGTAAAAGTGGATGAATCCAAAGAACTTGAAATTCATCCAATTGCGGGTACAAGAAAACGAGGTAAAACGAAAGAAGAAGATGAATTACTAGCTAAGGATCTACTTGGTGATGAGAAAGAACGAGCGGAACACTTGATGCTGGTAGATTTAGCCAGAAATGATATCGGCCGCGTAAGTGAATATGGCTCAGTGAATGTCAAGGATATGATGAACGTATCTTATTTTTCACATGTGATGCACTTAACGACGAAAGTCACAGGCAATTTACGCAAGGGAACACATCCCTTTGAAGCTTTATTTTCTACTCATCCCGCCGGTACGGTTTCAGGAGCCCCTAAGGTCCGTGCTGTTGAAATCATTCAGGAGTTAGAACAAATGAAAAGAGGAGTTTATGCCGGCGCAATTGCTTACTGTGGATTTAATCAGGTGATTGATTCTTGTATTGCGATTCGGACAATTGTCCTTCAAAAGGGAATTGCTTATGTTCAAGCAGGTGCGGGTATTGTACAGGACTCTGTCCCAGAAAGTGAATGGGAAGAGACACGAAACAAAGCAAAAGCATTAATATACGCAATTAAATTAGCCGAGCAGAGATTTGAAGCTGAGGAGGTTTCTAAAAGATGAGCAGAGCGTTAGATAAGATAATGTCAAAAGAAACGTTATCGGAACAGGAAGCACAACATCTTGTAATGGAGATGATGGAAGGTGCTGTTACACAGGAAGAAATGGCCGCAGTTTTAGCCATTCTCCAATTCCGAGGTGAAACTGTTGATGAGTTAGTAGGTTTTGTAAAAGGAATGAAACAAAAAAGTATTCAAATATCATTACCTTTTGAAGTAATGGATACATGTGGTACTGGCGGCGATGGTTCAAGTACGTATAATATTTCTACCGCAGTAGCTATTTTATTAAGCTCAATGGGCGTAAATGTGGCGAAACATGGCAACCGCAGTGTTTCTTCTAAAACTGGTAGTGCAGATGTATTAGAAGAACTAGGTATTCCTTTTCAGAAAAATGAAAAGGAAGCGGAAGATATGCTTCGAAAACATCATCTGACGTTTTTGTTTGCACAAACTTATCACTCTGCAATGAAAAATGTTGCACCCGTCAGAAAGAAATTAGCATTGAAGACTATTTTTAACTTATTAGGCCCGCTGACAAATCCAGCAGGCGCATCACACAGGATTATTGGGGTTTATGATGTTGAAGCTGCCAGAAAAATGGCTGAGGCATCCCGCCGATTAGGAATTCAACGCGCTCTTTTTGTTTGTGGGGAAGATGGGCTTGATGAAATTACTATCCAAGGTAAAACGACTGTTATTGAAGTAAATCAAGGAACTATTAAGGAATACACTATTTCTCCGGAAGACCTAGGTTTATCAACGAATGATATCGATGGCGCAATAGTCGAGACACCACAAGAAAGTGCAGCGCTAATTCAAGCAATTTTTCAAGAGAAAGCGCCAGCAGCAGCAAGGGATTTACTTCTTTTAAATGCAGGGGCTGGTCTCTACGTTCAGGGTGCTGTATCGTCCATGTCAGAAGGAGTCCATGCAGCTAGAAAAGCTTTGGGTGAGCCTGTCATGAAACATCTAGAAGCATTACAAAAGGAGAAGGAGGCTTCGAATAACTGATGACAACTATATTAGATCGTATCGTAGAAAAGAAAAAAGAAGAATTATCATCCTTAATTCTACCAAGCGAACGTCTCGTAACACGTTCGAAGTATTCATTGACGGATTCAATTAGAAACTCTCAACACCCATTAGGGATCATAGCTGAAGTAAAAAAAGCGAGTCCCTCAAAAGGTATCTTAACGCATGATTTTAATCCTGTTGCAATTGCAAAATCTTATCAGAGCATCGGAGCAGCGGGGATTTCAGTATTAACCGATCAATCATTCTTTCAAGGCCATGCGGACTATTTAACAGCAATAAAATCAGAAGTAACAAACCCAATCTTACGAAAAGATTTTATTATTCATGAAAAAGAGGTTTCGTATTCTGAACGAATCGGTGCTGATGCGATCCTTCTCATTGCTGCTATTCTTGAAGGCTCTCAATTAAAAGAGTTGCACACACAGGCAGTCGAACTTGGTATGGACGTTTTGGTAGAAGTTCACAATGAAAGCGAATTAGAAAAGGTACTATCTCATATTACACCGCATTTAATTGGTGTAAATAACAGAAATTTAAGCACTTTTGATACAGATTTGACAACAACGAAGAGACTTCAACAATATATTCCTAAAGAAATTACCTTAATCAGTGAAAGTGGTATTCATTCTAAAAACGATGTTGATAAACTCAGGGAGTTAAATGTAAACGGAATTCTTGTTGGAGAAGGTTTTATGACGAGTCAAAATAAACAACAATTCGTCGATTCTTTGTTTTATGTGAGTGATAAAAAATGAAACCACTTTTAAAGTTTTGCGGTATGATGAATGATAAAGATTATAAAAAGGCAGTAGCATCAAATACTGATCTCATTGGCTTTATTTTTGCTCCCAGCAAACGACAGGTCGATCCAGGTGAAGTTGGTCAATGGACAACTGAAACACCTGTAGGCCCCCATCAGAAGCTTGTAGGTGTGTTTGTAAATGAAACAGTCGAAAAAATTGCTAGCGTTGTTCAGGATGCGAAAATAGACATCGTTCAATGTCACGGTAATGAATCTGTTGAAGAAATTCGAACTGTAAAGAGTATTACAGGTGTGGAAGTGTATAAGACGATCCATCATAACGATAGAGCTATAGAAGAAATGAAAAAATACAGTTCTGTTGCCGATGGCTACCTTATTGATACGAAGACGGCAAATGCTTGGGGGGGCTCTGGAATTGCTTTTGACTGGGAGGCGATACCGAGTTATACCAAGGAGGCAGCTCGACAAGGCGTTCCTTGCCTGATCGCTGGTGGAGTGAAATTAGACAATATTCAAGCTCTATTAAAATATAACCCTTTAGGAATTGATCTATCTTCTGGGATTGAAACAAATGGGGAAAAGGATGAAAGGAAGATGAGTGGAATGACAAAAGCAGTGAATGAAACGTATCAACAACCGGATCATTTAGGACGATTTGGTCCATTTGGTGGAAAGTATGTTCCCGAAACTTTAATGTACGCATTGGAAGAATTAGAAAAAGCTTATGAAGAAGTGAAACATGATGAGAACTTTTCAGCAGAATTACTGAGGGAAATGAAAGAATATTCAGGCCGACCGACTGCGTTAACGAAGGCAGAAAGGTTGTCCAATCATTATGGCGGTGCGACAATTTATTTAAAAAGGGAAGATTTGAATCATACTGGCGCTCATAAAATTAACAATGCTTTAGCACAAGGACTTCTTGCAATAAAAATGGGGAAGAAACAAATTATTGCTGAAACCGGTGCTGGTCAGCATGGGGTAGCTTCCGCAACCGTAGCTGCGAGATTCGGTTTATCATGTAAAGTATTTATGGGAGCGGAAGATATGCGCCGCCAGGAATTAAATGTTTTCCGTATGCGGCTTCTTGGAGCTGAAGTGATTGAAGTCCATTCAGGAGGCAAAACATTAAAGGATGCGACAAATGAAGCGATTAGACATTGGGTAGCTAATGTGCATGATACGTTTTATCTGATCGGCAGTGTCGTCGGTCCACATCCTTATCCGATGATGGTACGTGATTTTCAGAGTGTCATTGGCGAAGAAACGAAATCTCAGTTAGCTGAGAGAATTGGTCGCTTACCAGACGAAGTTGTTGCGTGTGTTGGTGGAGGAAGTAATGCAATGGGAATGTTTTATCCGTTTATCAATGACGATGTCGCTTTAACAGGAGTTGAAGCGGCTGGAAAAGGTACGGATACTTCGGAACATGCGGCTACACTTACAAAAGGTCGAAAAGGTGTGCTTCATGGATCGCTATCATACTTGTTACAGGATGAACACGGAAATATTATTGAGCCATATTCTATTTCAGCCGGATTGGATTATCCTGGAATTGGACCAGAGCATGCTCATTTAAGAGATACTGGCCGCGTGAAATATGAAGCGGTAACCGATTCAGAGGCAATGGCTGCATTAGAAGATCTTTGTAAATTAGAAGGAATTCTTCCGGCAATTGAAACTGCTCATGCACTCGCTTATGTTCGTAAACAAGCACCAAAAATGACCAAGGATGATGTATTACTCGTTTGTCTATCAGGTCGGGGAGATAAAGATGTTCATACGATACAGGAAGTTCTCGGGGGTGACAAAGAATGAACCGAATAAAAAAGAGCAATTTTCAGGATAAAAAAGATAGATTTGTCCCATACATTATGAGTGGAGATCCTAGTTATGATGCTGCAATCGATATTGCTTTAGAGCTTCAGAATGCTGGAGTAGATGCATTAGAATGGGGAGTTCCGTTTAGTGATCCTTTAGCGGATGGCCCTGTGATACAGGCGGCAGGAGACCGGTCTAGAAACGCGGGTGGCAGTTTGACAAGCGCGTTGAAAGGAATTAAAGAAGCTAGAAAAAGAGGACTTGAGCTACCAGTTGTGCTTTTTACCTATGTCAATCCAGTTCTGTCGTATGGAATCGAAAATGTCGTCTTAGCAATGCGGGAAGCAGATATTGATGGGATCTTAATTCCTGACTTACCATTTGAAGAAAGTGAAGAGCTTCGTGAGCTTTGCGGGAAAGAAGATATTTCTGTTATTTCTCTTATAGCTCCAAGTTCCAAGCACCGAATGGAAAAAATCAGCAGACTCGGCGACGGTTTTCTTTACTACGTAACTTCTTTAGGAGTCACAGGCACTAGACAAAGTTTTTCTGATGACTTGGCAGCCTCTATTGCAACATTAAAAACCACAGCAACCGTTCCTGTTCTAGCAGGTTTTGGAATTTCTACACGAGAACATGTTCAGCATTTTCAATCCATTGCAGATGGTGTGATCGTTGGAAGTGCTTTAGTGAAATTTATTGGAGAGCGTAATTTGCTTTTGCAAGAGGAAGAAACAAAACAAAAAGCACTTGAAGAGATTAAAGAATTTGTACAAGAACTCATTTCGTAATAATATAGAGGTAAATACAGTCGATTAGGTGGGGGAGATATCATTGAACATTAAATCATCCATGGTTGGTCTTCAGCCATATCAACCAGGTAAACCGATAGAAGAAGTGAAGCGTGAACTGGGATTAAAAGAAGTAATCAAATTAGCGTCGAACGAAAATCCTTATGGTAGTTCACCAAGCGTAGAAAAAGCTATCATGGAGGAATTTCAAAATATTGCTGTTTATCCAGATGGCTACGCGCAGGAATTGCGAACGAAAACCGCTAATTTGCTCGGTGTAAACGAACAGCAACTTATATTTGGGAATGGATCAGACGAAATTATTTTAATTTTATGTCGTTCTTTTCTAACAAATGAAGACAACATTGTCATTGCAGACCCAACTTTTTCTCAATATGCTCATAATGCTGTAATTGAAGGAACAGAAATAAAGGCCGTTCCATTAAACAATGGCGTACATGACTTGGATGAGATGCTTAAAGCGATCGATGATAATACAAAAATGGTGTTTGTATGCAACCCGAACAACCCTACAGGAACATACGTCAATGAAGATGCATTTATGTCATTTCTAAAAAAGGTGCCAAAAGATGTCCTTGTTGTAAGCGATGAAGCTTATTATGAATATGTTACAGCAGAAGACTATCCATCCACGTTGCCGTTGTTGAAGGATTACCCTAATTTAATGATTTTACGTACGTTTTCAAAGGCATACGGACTTGCATCTTTGCGAGTTGGATACGGGATCGGCAGCGAAAAATTAATTAGGGAAATTGATCCTGGCAGAGGGCCGTTTAATACGAATACTATTGCTCAAAAAGCAGCATTAACTGCCTTGGAGGATCAAGAATTTATTGAATCATGTTACCGGAAAAACAAGACAGAATTAGCGAAGTATGTTGACTTTTGTGAGAAAAATGGTTTTGACTACTATCCGTCACAAGCAAACTTTATCTTAATGGATTTAAGAAAACCAGGCAGCGATATCTTTCAATATTTATTGTCGAAAGGGTTTATTACTAGAAATGGAGAGGCATTAGGATTCCCAACCTCTATTCGGATTACAGTAGGAACACCTGAACAGAATGATAAAATTATTGAAGAATTAACGAATTGGCTCGTATAGGAGGAACACTGTGAGGACACGTATATTTATTATCGGGCTGGGTCTAATAGGTGGCTCCCTCGCTCTTGCAATTAAAAAAGGTTATCCGGAAGCAATTATTGTTGGATACGATATTGATCCTGGTGCCAGAAGACTAGCCAAAAGTCTACAAATTATAGATGAATCAGTAACTTCTGTGTCTGAAGCAGCTTCTGAGGCAGATACAATTATTTTATCAACTCCAGTTGACAGCTCTATCCAGATTTTGAAAGAGTTGACGAATCTTCCTCTAAAAAAGGGCAGTGTAATTACTGATGTAGGCAGTACGAAACAAACAATCGTAGAGAAGGGGCAACAGCTTTTAGAAAAAGGTGTTTATTTCATTGGCGGCCATCCAATGGCAGGATCTCATAAGACTGGTGTCGAAGCTTCTAGAGAGCATCTATTTGAAAATGCCTTTTACATATTAACACCAACTGCTGACGTTCCTTCTGCAAAAGTGATTCAGCTTCAAAATTTGTTGAAAGTAACACAAGCGAAATTTATCCAGTTAGATCCTAAAACACATGATAAGTTTGCAGGTCTTATAAGTCATTTTCCACATATCATTGCTTCTGGATTAGTACATCAAATGACGAAACTAGGGGAACAAGACCCTTTAGTCTCACAATTAGCAGCCGGTGGTTTTCGGGATATAACGAGAATAGCTTCTGCATCTCCGACCATGTGGCGTGATATTTTACTGCACAATCAAGAAACGTTATTGGAAATGCTAGGTGAATGGCAAGATATTATGAAAGAAGTAGAAAGTATGTTAATTGATAAGGATGAGGAGAAAATATACGCTTACTTTTCCGATGCGAAAGATGCACGGGATCAATTGCCATCAAAGAAAAAAGGAGCACTTCTACCATTCTATGACCTTTTCGTTGATGTTCCTGACCACCCTGGGGTGATTTCAGATGTGACAGCTTTGCTGGCAGAAGCAAATATTAGTATCACAAATATCAGAATTATTGAAGCCAGGGAAGATATTATGGGGGTACTGCGTTTAAGCTTTCGCTCAGAAGATGACTTGACTCTTGCTAAAGAACAATTAAAAGTACACATGTATGAGACATATGATGCACCATAAAGGGGGAGACCTATGAGCCAGCAACTTGTGGAACCATTAAAACAATCGTTACAAGGGACAATTGAAATCCCTGGTGACAAATCCATCAGTCATCGAGCAGTGTTATTTGCTTCACTAGCAGAAGGAAAAACAACGATATACGGTTTTTTACGTGGGGATGACTGTTTAAGCACAATTGCCTGCATGAAATCTTTAGGCATTAAAATCGAAGAGAATGAGGATCGTATTGTAGTTCACGGTAAAGGACTTCAAGGTTTTCAGGAACCACAGAGTATTTTGGATGTCGGAAATTCTGGAACAACAATTCGACTTTTATCAGGTGTACTTGCAGGCCAGGAGTTTTCTTCGGTTCTTATTGGGGATGATTCTATTGCGAAACGCCCTATGGCGAGGGTTACAGGTCCTTTAAAAATGATGAATGCAACGATTGATGGCAGAAGCTTAGCCTCTTATACACCGTTACATTTAAGGGGAGGTAGTTTAAAGGGAATCGACTATCATTCTCCTGTTGCAAGTGCGCAGGTTAAATCAGCAATACTGCTTGCAGGTTTATATGCAACTGGAACAACGAAAGTGACAGAACCATCTAAGTCCAGAGATCACTCAGAGAGGATGCTGGAGAGCTTTGGCGTTCATTTAGAGGTTACAGAGAAGTCTGTCTCACTAGTAGGAGGACAGGAGTTGCAAGGGACGACCGTTCAGGTTCCAGGTGACATTTCCTCGGCAGCATTTATGCTAGTTGCTGGAGCAGTCGTTCCCGGAAGTGACATTACTCTTAAGAATGTTGGCATAAACCCTACAAGATCAGGAATGATCGATGTACTACTTGAGATGGGAGCAAACCTTGAAATTCTGAACAAAAGGCACTTTGGAAGTGAGCCTGTAGCTGATTTAAGGATTCAATATTCCGCGTTAAAAGGGACTACTATTAGCGGTGACCTGATTCCGAGATTGATTGATGAGATACCGGCAATTGCTGTTTTGGCTTCTCAAGCCACAGGAAAAACAGTAATTAAGGATGCTGAAGAGTTAAAAGTTAAAGAGACAAATCGAATTGATACGGTTGTAAACCAACTTAAGTTACTGGGTGTGGGTATTGAAGCCACAGATGACGGTATGATTATTCATGGAAATTCAGTTATTTCGGGTGGAACTGTAGAAAGTTATCATGATCATCGAATCGGCATGGCGATGGCTTTGTGCGGCTTAATTTCAAAAGGAAATGTAACGGTAAAAGATACGGATGCGATTGCTGTTTCCTACCCAACTTTTTTTGAAGATCTAAGGGGTCTTATGAAAGAAGTTAACTAGATTAGTATGAGGGTGTTTCATCAGGTCTTTTTGACCTTGTGAGGCACCCTCTATTCATTATTTAGTACAAATGGACATATACACGGCTCTTCTAACATAGCTTGTCTATAAAAAGGATGGGGTGGAGTTAAATGGAATACGTGATGCCAGTTTGGGACGAAAAAACAGGAAAAAATAAAGTGATTCAAATAGAAAACCGATCAATCCGTTACTATAATAAGGCATTTTCCAAGAAGAATATTATGACCTTGGACACAACAACCTTTGATGTTAGGCCAGGTAAAGTTACTATGGATGCCGATATTAGTAATGCCTATATTAGAGGAGAAGGCGTTTCATATTCTAAAAGATTACTATTAGGTGGTTATTCTTCATTTATACACATTGTTGATATTTCTTATGAAAGTCAAACCGATGTCATATTAGATAAATCCAGAAGAGCCTTAATGAATTGTCCTCTTGACTATATTCATGGTGTTCGATTGCCCATTACTAAATTAACTCCATCATGGATCAGACTTCTTAAGAATCATTCCATCTTTTTAATTTGTATTAAACCCAAAACAGTAGAATCCTTATTAAGCATTCCATGGGGAAGGATTTTAGAGGCAGCATTTCCTAAACGTATGATGTTTGTACTTGATCCTGACATAGAAACAGAAAATGAAAAGGGATTAAAAGAAATAAAACAAGCCTGGAGCCGATTGATTACTAGATTTTCAATAAACAGTTTTATGGAAATTTCCTCATTCACAAATGATTTGCCTTTGTTGTTTTTGAAGAGGATGGGACTCTATCCGCATAAAGGGAGCTTCGATTCTGGCAGTGATGCAGATTACTTTATGTATGAGAAAAATGATCCCATGAAAAATAAATATATAGCTCCGGCAATTATCGTACAAAAAGGAGAAATATTGAAGGCTGGAACTTCTTGGTATCTGGGCAATAAAAAAGGGAAAGAATTAAAATATATTATTCCAGAGCAATTACTCTCGATTGAAAATATTCATCGGTATCAGATCGAAAGAAGCAAATTTAGTTAACTTGTTAGAATTGAACTAGTTGACTCATTCCATGTGTCCGTTAAAATGAAAGAAACGAAATGATGAAAGGAAGCTTATTTACAATGAATGAAAAATTAGCAAATGCAATTAAACTTATCGAAGAAGGTCAACATGAAGATGGCCTGACACAAATAGATACCTTGGTTAATGAACCAGAAACAGATGACGAAACAAAGCGGACTATTGCAGAATTATATTTTGAACTAGGTTTAGTAGACCGTTCTATTGTAATTGTGGAAGAATTAATGTTTCAGTACCCTGAACATGGAGAACTCTTTGCTTTTGCAGCAGAGTGTTACAGTGAGTTGGGAAAAGAAGATGAAGCAATCGATATGTTAACGGAAATTAAGCAAGATGATGATTCTTATATTCAAGCACAATTATTACTAGCAGATCTTTACGAAAGTCAAGGATTAGAAGAAGTAGCGGAACAAAAATTAATCGAGGCTTTGAAAAATGAACCGAACGACTCCGTCTTACAATTTGGCTTAGGAGAGTTCTATCTCAATCGGGGAGATTATAACCACGCTATCTCATACTATAGAAAAGCGATTCATCAAGGCGATCTTCCTGATGAGCTTCCAATTCAACCCCAGTTGAGATTAGCGGAAGCATATAGTGCTACAGGAGAATTCGAAGATGCTCTACTTTATTATAAAGAAGGATTAGATGAAGAAGAAACGACAGATGGCCTATTTGGATATGGCTTTACAGCACTTCAGCTGGAAGACTATGAAACGTCAGTTAAGGCTTTTAACAGACTTCTTGAGATGGATCCGGATTACACAACTGTATACTCTTACTTAGCTAAAGCGTTTATTGCGCTCAATCAACGAGAAGAAGCGATGACCGTATTGCAGGATGGTATTAAGAAAGATGAATTTAACGAAGACTTATATTTGGAACTGGCAAGGCTCCATCTAAAAAGTGGAGAAAATAAAGAGGGCAGGCAGTATCTCGAAAAGGTTATCGCATTAAATCCATCGAATGTTACAGCAGTAAAAGAACTTCTGGCTTATTTTGAGGAAAACGAAGATTTTGAAAGTGTATTGGAATTGTTGAGTTTTTTGGATGACTACAATGAATATGACCCTGTCTACGAGCGTTATAGAGGTAAGGCGCTATTTGAGGATGACCAAGTCGAGGAAGCTTTGGAGGCCTATGAAGTTGCTCTTAATTCTTTAACAAGAGACGATGCTTTATTGGAAGAAGCTGCTTTTACATTTTTAGCAAGCAATAAAAAAGAAAAAGGAATTAAATTACTTGAAGAATTATTTAAGGCTTATCCAGAACGTTATGATATTGAAGAAAGACTCATTGATCTTAAAGATTAATAATGACTTTTGGTAATAAATACAAGATCTTATTTGAGGTTTTCAATTGCTCAATTAAAAGTAAAAAACATTACCTCAAATCGTTAAGAAATTATCCAAGGAAACAATAAAAAAATTATCAAAAAAAAAGGATTTAACGATAATTTCTCGAATAAGTATATATAGCAATACCATTATTACTTATTAGTCATGAAGAAAAGAAATGTGAGCTGTCCCTAAATTGTTTATAATATAAGAGGGAGGGATTCTGATGGAAAATTCAGTTCCTGTCATGGAGAAGCGAGACTTTCTTAAATGGTTTTTAGAGGAATACCAATTGAAACGTCGAGAATGTGCATGGTTACTTAATTTCTTAATGAGTGATGATATTTTAATTGAACGTGTTCATTTTGTTGAACAAGCAGAGCATTGTCCTAAAGCGCTGATGATATCGGCGAATAATGTAGAGCATGTGCCGTTTGCATTTCATAAAAATCAACATGTTACGATGGATGCTGAAAAGTCTTTTCATGATATCCGATTAAATAGAAATGAGGATATTTTTATTCAATTGAATTTTAAAAACAAGCAAAAAATACCGCAATACTTAGCTGTGTTAGAAGAAAACCCATATTTGCCGATCAATGAAGAGGAAGAAAATGTTCAAAGCTTATTAGCCGAGATGATCTTAGACGAGTCGTTACGGCATCACAAAATGAAAATGCTTGAAGGCTGTATTGATGAGGCCCTTATGAGTGGTGATAAATTGTCTTTCCGGAACCTGGCTGAACAATATAGTGCACTCAAAGCCCTTGAGTAAAAGGGCTTTTCGTTTTTGAATAGAGGATATTTCAAAAAAAATAATGACTTTTGACACGTACTTTGAAGCAATCCGTATAGAAGACAGCTTCTTTACGAAGCATCTTGGGAAGACCTCATTGATGATTAAGAGATTGTGGCTGAAATATTTAACAGGATGTAGATAAAGGAGATTGGAAAAATGAAATGGAAAATGGATCAGATAGAGATGTACTCAAAGGCAAAAGAATATGTTGACACTGCAATAATACCTCTTACCCCTGTTCAATGGGGAAAGGATGAGAAAAACATTATAAACATGGGAGAATATACAAATTATCTATCAGACTATATTGAGAGACAATTTATAGGAAGAGTTTTTTTATTCCCCTCTTTTACATACTTGAAATTTGAATCTAAAGAAGAAAAAATTAGAAGACTAGTTGAATGGGACAAGCATTTATATCAAGAAGGTTTTAAATATATTATGTATATAACTGCAGACAGTGAATGGAAAATAGTTGAAAAAAAACTACCTGGTGAACTTATTTGGCTTCCAGCAATTTCAACAGAAACAACAAAAACAGATCAATTTAAAAAAACAATTCAAGAGCAGGTTCAGCAGGTTATGCCTTTGTTTTCCTTGAAGTGGCAAGAAGAGCCAACCGAAAGAGAAGACTAAGTTATTATTCTTCTAAAATGATCTTGTGGATTTTGTTGACATAGACCGTTTTTTTGGGCTATCATTATGATGTCTTAGTATGTTTTTTGTGTGTAGAATAATTGGGAAGAACTGTATGTGAGGAGGGAAGATCGTGAGTGAAAAGAAGCATCGAGTTTCAAGGCGTCAATTTTTAACTTATACATTAACAGGCGTTGGTGGTTTTATGGCTGCGGGTATGCTTAGTCCAATGGTTCGGATGGCATTAGATCCAGCATTAGAAGCCTCAGGCGGTTCAGATTTTATTTCTGTTGGTATTGGTGAAGATGAGTTGACCGGAGAACCTCAACGCGTAGATTTTAATGTAGAAATAGTAGATGCTTGGCATACTTCAGAGCAGTCTCAATCTGCATGGATTTATAAAGAAGGTGATGAAATTGTTGCCCTATCACCAACCTGTACACATTTGGGTTGTACAGTAAACTGGGATGCTAACGAAGATTATCCAGGTAATTACTTTTGTCCGTGTCATGGTGGTCGTTTTGAAAAAGATGGTACAAACATCGCTGGAACACCGCCAACACGACCGTTGGACATTTATGATGTAGAAGTCCGGGACGGTATGGTTTATTTAGGACAAACTAATGAGCGTTAAAGGGGGGAAATGAAACAATGCTACAAAAAGTATATGATTGGGTAGATGAACGGTTAGATATTACCCCTTTATGGCGTGATATTGCTGATCACGAAGTGCCTGAGCACGTTAACCCGGCTCATCACTTTTCAGCGTTTGTCTATTGTTTTGGTGGTTTGACATTTTTTGTTGTCGTTATTCAAATTCTATCTGGAATGTTTTTGACCATGTATTATGTGCCAGATATAATTAATGCTTATGAGTCTGTGTATTATTTACAAAATGATGTCACTCATGGGATGATCGTAAGAGGGATGCACCATTGGGGCGCCAGTCTCGTTATAGTGATGATGTTCCTACATACATTACGTGTATTCTTTACAGGATCATATAAGAAACCTAGAGAATTGAATTGGGTAGTTGGGGTACTCTTATTCTTTGTTCTTTTAGGTTTAGGTTTTACCGGGTATTTATTACCTTGGGATATGAAGGCATATTTTGCTACTGTAGTTGGACTTGAAATTGCAGAAAGTGCACCAGTTATTGGTGGCTTTGCTAAAACGTTACTAGCAGGTGGAGAAATTATAGGGGCACAAACATTAACACGCTTTTTTGCGATTCATGTGTTCTTCTTACCTGGAGCTTTATTAGGATTATTAGGCGCCCACTTTTTCATGATTAGAAAACAAGGTATTTCTGGACCATTGTAAAAAGGGTGTTTATAAGATAAGGAGGGAAAGCTATGCATCGCGGGAAAGGGATGAAGTTTGTTGGTGACTCACGTGTCCCAGCAGAGAAGAAACCAAATATACCGAAAGACTATTCTGAATATCCGGGTAAAACAGAAGCATTTTGGCCGAACTTCTTGCTTCGCGAGTGGATGGTTGGGGCTGTTTTTCTTGTCGGATACTTAGTACTGACAGTTGCCCATCCAGCACCGCTAGAGCGAGTTGCAGATCCAACTGATTCTGGTTATATACCGTTACCAGACTGGTATTTCTTATTTCTTTATCAGTTATTGAAGTATGAGTTTGCTGCTGGTCCATACACAGTAATGGGAGCAGTTGTTATTCCTGGTATTGCGTTTGGTGCATTGTTGTTGGCACCTTGGTTAGATAAAGGGTCAGAACGTCGCCCATTAAAACGACCAATAGCTACATCGTTAATGCTTTTAGGTTTTGTATCTGTATTTTTCTTAACATGGGAATCTGTAGATCAACATGATTGGGAAGCGGCAGCAGAACAAGGTGAAATTACGGATGATGTAGATATGGAAGTTGATGAATCAGCGGAAGGTTATCAAATTTTTGAGTCGCAGGATTCCTGTATCGGATGCCATGGTGGAGATATGTTAGGTGGATCATCTGGTCCAAACATGTTCGAAAGTGACTACGATACCGAGGAAGTAATTGAGATTATTACTAACGGTAAAGGTGCAATGCCTGCTGGTCAGTTCGAGGGTTCTGAAGAGGAACTTGAAACTCTTGCTGCATTTATTGCTAACGACGGACAAAGTGCCGACGGTGGCGATGCTGAGGCAGAAGAAGATGGTAGTGAAGAAGAAGCTGAAGAAGCTACGGAAGAATAATAGATGTTCCCATGGGAAGCTGGCTGAAGAAAATCAGTCAGCTTTTTTTCTACTATCTATTATGAAATTTCTTTGTAAAGGAAGATGATAATGATTTCCTATTTGTTACATATAATTAGTCGGCGATGGTTTATCGCGCTATTGTTAGCAGTGAATATTGGAGGGACGATTTATGGGTATATCTGGTATGAGTCTCAATTAGCAAATACACCTCTAATTTTTCTGTTATTTGTTCCGGATAGTCCAACGGCAAGCTTATTTTTCTGTCTTGTATTAATTGCATTTCTGTTCGGGAAAAATATACCTATCTTAGAAGCACTGGCAGCTGTAACATTATTAAAGTATGGTGTGTGGGCTGTAGTAATGATTTTGGCTGCCAAAGTTGCTGGTAGTAATATAGGAATACTCAATTTCATGCTAATAGCCTCTCATCTAGGCATGGCAATCCAAGGTCTTTTGTATACGCCCTATTACAGAATCAGACCATGGCATTTAATCCTTGTAGCTATCTGGACAATACATAATGATGTGATCGATTATATATATAATATGCACCCCGGAGTGGCAAGCTCTATTCAACCCTATATACAAGAAATCGGCTACTTCACTTTTTGGCTAGGCATTGCCTCCCTTTTCACTGTATATATTCTAAATAAAACTAGCTTGGAAAGACAAATAGAAGAAAAATAACTTAATACAGCGTGAGCTTTCGTTACTTAGTTGCACCTTTACAATGCGTGGAGGTGTTTTTTAATTTTGAGGGTGGCAGCCGCCAGCTGTACATTCTAGCTTTTAAAAAAAGTATCGGTCTACTCTTGTCCTACTCATCATAAGATGAAGTAAGAAATAGAGGAGGGTCGGGCATGAGGAAAGGCAAACAATTACTTATATGGTTTTCATGTTATTTCCTGATTTTTTCTGCACTTTTTTATATAAATGATGGACGAGTATCTGGGAATACTAACGATGGATGGGCGGAATTAAATCATCAAAGTGATACAATTTTAAAATACGTTAAGCAAGAACATTATGAAGAAGCTTCAAAGATATTAGAGGGATTTTCCGAACATTTTCTTGAAATGCTAAACGAAGAAAAGTTAACGATGAAAGAGCTTCAAGTGATAACTATGTCCTATGATGATGCACTTGAAGCTGTCAAAAGTACTTCTTTATCTAAAGCTAAGAGGATTCAATTAGTTTATGAATTAAGACTCTTAATGGATGCTTATATGAAGCATGAGGATCCTTTGTGGAAAGAGATGGAAGAACCTTTACTTTTATCCTTGCAGAGCCTTCATATATCTTCAGATGAAGCAGATTTAAAAACAATAGAATCCCCATTACGATCTTTTATTGGGCACTATAATACTGTTCAGCCAGCCTTAACTGTTGCACTTGAGGAAACGAATCTTCAAATACTTCATTCACAAGTTAAATACTTAGTTTTAATGACAAACGATTCGATCAAACCAAAAGAGTGGAATGCCCATCTCGAAAAAATAGAAGCTCAATTAGTAGTTATTTTTGACGAGGAAGAATCAACATTAGCCGATCCATCACTTTATTGGTTAATTATCACGATGAGCAGTGCTATTTTGAGTACTCTTTCGTATGTCGGTTTCAAAAAATTTCGTGGTCATAAGCAAGAAGTCGTTAATAAAAAAAACAGAAGACGGGATCAAGATAACTAACCGAATCATTTAGATTGACACCAATCAATTATTTGACTAAAATTGATTTTATAATTGAAGAAGAAGTTAATTCTGGGAGGAATAGCAGCATGATTGAATCTTTTGGAGGTTTTATTCTTTACTTTGCGTTGTTAATGATTATTCCTTGGTGGGCTAGTTCAAGAGTGAAAAGTACGTATCGAAAATATTCACAAGTTGCTTCATCCTCAGGAATGACTGGTGCAGAAGTAGCTCGGAAAATATTAAATGATAACGGTATATATGACGTGACAGTAGAGCCTGTTAAAGGTCAACTGTCAGATCATTACGATCCAAGAAAAAAAGTTGTTCGATTATCTGAACATAATTATTATGGGAATTCAATTGCAGGGGCTGCAGTAGCTGCTCACGAGGTTGGACACGCTATGCAGGATGCAGAAGCGTACAGTTTTTTACGTTTACGATCTACTCTAGTTCCTGTAGCTAGTTTCGGTTCAAACAGTTCCATTTTCTTAATTATCGGTGGTATTCTCTTAACGCAACCGAGTCTGGTATTAGTTGGTATTATCTTCATGTCATTTGCTGTACTGTTCCAGCTTGTTACATTACCAGTGGAGTTTAATGCGTCAAATCGAGCAATGGAACAAATTGTTTCAACTGGAGTTATCAGAAATAATGAAGAAAAAGAAACTAAAAAGGTTCTGAATGCCGCTGCATTAACTTATGTTGCAGCAGCACTAGTAGCTCTAGCAGAATTGATACGATTTGTACTAATGTTTTTAGCAATGAACAGAGAATAATTTAAAGGTGTGTCACTAGGTAAAGAAACCAAGTGACACACCTTTTTTAAAATTTTTAGAAACCTAAATCTCTAAAGGTTTTTTGTTTTCATCCAAAGTAAAGCCTTCGCCCATTACATCCTGAACATCACCTAACGAGACGAACGCGTGTGGATCTAATTTAGCAATAAGGTTTTTTAGGCGTACTAGTTCATTTCGTCCTACCACACAATACAGTACTTCACGATCTTCACCTGTGAAGGTTCCTTTCCCTTTTAATATCGTTGCTCCTCGGTCCATCTCTTGTAAGATTGCAGAGGCAATATCAGTGGCATGTTCTGAGACAATCATCGCTGCTTTTCCAGAGTATGCCCCCTGCTGCATGAAATCAATAACTTTTGCTGCGACAAACACGGCTAACAAAGTATACATTGCTTCACGATAATTCAAATAAATAAGAGAGGAAGTAATTACAACGGCATCGAAAATAAACATTGTTCGTCCCATGCTCCAACCAAAATATTTAAAACCTAAACGAGCGAGAATATCCACACCGCCCGTTGTGCCGCCATAACGAAAGACAATTCCTAAACCAACACCTAGAAAAACGCCAGCAAATAAGGCCGCTAATGTCATATCATCATATAGAGGTATAGAAACAAACGTATACGCTTGAAATAACCATAAGAAAAAAGACACAGACAAAGTTCCAATTAACGTATAGATAAAAGCATTGCGTCCCAGTATTTTCCACCCGATGATAAATAAAGGTATATTCAGAACGAGATTAGAATAAGCTGGATTTATTTCAAAAATAAAATAAAGAATTAATGTTATACCGGTGAAACCACCATCAGCTAAATTGTTCTCCATATTAAAATAAACTAATCCAAAAGACATGATAGCTGTTCCCAGGATAATAAATAAAACATGCTTCCATTGTAATTTAGCAGTCAATCGAACCCTCTCCTTTCTAAAGATAAGACTGTATTAAATAACAGCTTTTTTAAAGACCAGAAGAAGCCTATGCTGATTTTAGTCATAACTGCTATATTATAATTCAAAGGAAAATAGGGTTCAATGAAAAAATATTTGTCAAATACGATTGTTTTCGCTAGGATAAGCGTATAGGCTTTTGTAAGAGAAAGGATCGTGAGGATCATTATGAGTGAAAAATCAGTACAGGAAATGCAAAAAGAAGTAGATCAATATATCTCTCAATTTAAAGAAGGTTATTTTTCACCATTAGCACTAATGGCAAGACTAACGGAGGAAACGGGAGAATTAGCTCGAGAAATAAATCATTACTATGGAGAAAAACCCAAAAAAACATCGGAAGAAGAAAAAACATTAGAGCAGGAACTTGGCGACATGTTATTCGTAATGATTTGCATGGCAAACTCTTTAAATATTAACTTGGAGGAGTCATTTGATCTCGTAATGGAGAAATTTCAGACGCGTGATAAAGATCGTTGGACTAAAAAAGAAAACTCGGAGGAATAGACATGATACATATAGTAATCGCGGGACCAAGAGGTAATATGGGAAAAGAAGCCGTAAAAATGGTAAGTGCAGAAGAGAGTTTTCAATTAACCGCTGTTGTAGACCGTCATCATAATGGTTTTCAAATGAGAGATGTAGAAGGTATGGAGCCTTTAGATGTTCCGATTTTTGAGGATATGGAGCAGTGCTTCCAACAAGTAACCTGTGACGTTCTTATAGATCTAACAAGTCCTGAAGTCGGGAAGAAACACATGGTCACAGCTTTCGACTACGGTGTGAGACCTGTAGTAGGAACAACCGGGTTCAGTGACGAAGATATCAGTCAACTTTCACAAATTGCAGAAGAGAAAAAAATAGGCGCAATTATTGCCCCTAACTTTGCAATTGGCGCGATACTATTAATGAAGTTTTCTAAAATGGCCGCTAAATATTTACCTGATGTTGAAATTATTGAGCAGCATCATGACCGGAAATTGGATGCGCCATCTGGGACAGCAGTTAAAACTGCTCAAATGATTTCAGAGGTTCGTGAACCAAAGAAACAAGGGCACCCCGATGAAAAGGAACAGCTTAAAGGGGCCAGAGGAGCAGAGTATGATGGAATGAGAATACACAGTGTTCGTCTGCCCGGGTTAGTTGCTCACCAGGAAGTAATATTTGGTGGAGAAGGTCAATCGTTAAAGCTCCGTCATGATTCGTTTAATCGCACATCCTTTATGCCTGGTGTAAAATTAGCGTGTGAAACAGTCATGGGTCTAACTGTCCTTATATATGGTTTAGATCAAATTGTTGAATAAAAAATAGACTGGTAGAGAGGAGCAAAAACGATGAATATAGCCTTTATCGCTCATGATAAAAAGAAGGATGATCTCGTTCGATTCACGATTGCTTATGAGGGAGTATTAAAATCTCATACATTATATTCAACAGGAACCACAGGACTTAGAATTATGGAAGAGACTGCTCTGTACCTTCATCGATATAAATCAGGTCCACTTGGAGGGGATCAGCAAATTGGTGCGATGATTGCTGAAAATAAAATGGATCTAGTCATATTTTTCAAGGACCCCTTAACAGCCCAGCCACATGAACCAGATATTTCAGCATTAATTCGACTATGTGATGTTTACAGTATTCCGCTTGCAACGAATATGGCGACAGCCGAAGTTCTCCTTTCAGGTTTGAAGAGAGGAGAATTCAAGTGGAGGGAAATTTTAAAAGAGAAAAACAGGAATGAGAATTAATGGAAGAAAAAATTGATTTTTTAGCAATAGGTGCTCATCCTGATGATATAGAAATCGGGATGGGCGGTACAATTGCTAAATTTGTAAAGGCAGGTAAGCGGGGAAAAGTCGTTCACTTAACGTATGCGGAATTGTCTTCCAATGGTACAGTCGAGAAAAGGCAGGAAGAAGCACGGGCAGCCTGTGAGATATTGGGAGTAGGAGAACATATTCAACTCCCATTTGCCGATAGAGGTCTTCTGGAAGCACGGAGAGAGATTATCGAAGCACTAGTTAAAATCATACGTACTTATAAACCAAAGTTCGTGTTTGCATCTGCTACGAATGATCGACACCCTGACCATGGTCACTGCGGAGTATTAGTAAAAGAAGCAGTTTTTTCGGCAGGAATTAAAAATTATTTGAGTGAGTTCTCCTTTCGTGCTCATCGTCCAAAGGCATTATATTATTATCAAATAAATGGGTTGATAAATCCAGACTTTTTGATTGATACGACGGCTTTTATAGATACCAAATTCAAAGCACTATCCTGTTTTGAGAGTCAGTTTAAAGCAACCGAAAATGATACAGTAACAACACCACTAAATAGTGGTTATTTAGAAAGATTAAAATCACGCGATCACTTACTCGGTGCAGAAGTTGGCGTTGAGTATGCAGAAGGATTTATTAGCGAGAAACCGATTCTTATACATGACTTACTAGGAGATTCATTATGACTTTAAAAATAGGTATTACGTGTTATCCCACAGTAGGTGGTTCGGGCGTTGTTGCTACTGAACTGGGGAAAGCACTTGCTGAAAAAGGACACGAGATTCATTTTATTACATCAAGCATCCCTTATCGACTTGAAAACGGGGCAGCTAACATCTATTTTCATGAAGTAGAAATTAATCAATATTCTGTTTTTCGATATCCACCTTATGATATTGCTCTAGCAAGTAAAATGGCTGAAGTCATCAAACGAGAGGGTTTGGATATTTTACATGTTCATTATGCGATTCCTCATGCGATCAGTGCTTATTTAGCAAAAGAAATGGTTAATGGGGACGTGAAGGTTGTGACTACGCTTCATGGGACTGATATTACGGTGTTAGGACATGATCCATCATTATCTGATATGATTCGCTTTGGGATAGAAAAATCAGATGTTGTCACAGCAGTATCAAATGATCTAGCCGAACAAACAGCAACGTTATTAAATATTGGGAAAAAAATAGAAACCATCTATAATTTCATCGATAATCGTACATATTACCCTCATGACACAACGGATATTAAAAAACAACTTGGAATTAATGAATCAACTAAAGTAGTTGCGCACGTGTCTAATTTCAGGAAAGTAAAGCGGACACCTGATGTGGTGACGGCTTTTGCTAAAATTCAACAGGAAATTGATGCCGTCATGTTATTCATTGGGGAAGGACCTGAACTCACCATTGTTAGGCAAGAAGTGGAGAGACAAGGATTACAAGATCGAGTACACTTCTTAGGGAACCAAAAACGGGTGGCTGAGCTGTTGTCAATTAGTGATTTGAAACTATTACTTTCGGAAAAAGAAAGCTTTGGGTTAGTGATTTTAGAAGCAATGGCCTGTGGCGTTCCTGTTATAGGAACAAACATTGGCGGTATTCCAGAAGTAATTGAGCATGGGAAAAGCGGTTTTATATGTAACCTCGGTGATCTTGAAGCAGTCTCTCGTTATGCGATTGATATCCTTCAAAACAATACGTTACAAGAAGAGATGTCAAGAGCTGCGATAGAACGTGCTACCAAAACATTTCATCAAGAATTAATTGTTTCACAATACGAAGAAATATACAAAAAAGCTTTGCAAGGAGAGACCGAGTAATGTACACGTCTCACGGTGCTTCTCATATTATTAACACATTAAAAACAGCAGGATATGATGCTTATATTGTAGGTGGTGCGGTAAGAGATCAGATTATCGGACGTGCTATTCATGATGTAGACGTAATAACGAATGCTTCAATCGACGAGATTGAAGCATCTTTTTCGAGAGTTATTAAGGTTGGTATTCAGCATGGCACGATTTTAGTTCCTGTGACTGGAACCCTCCCAGTGGAAGTCAGTACCTATAAAGGAGATACATTAGAAGATGATCTGCGTCAAAGGGACTTTACCGTAAATGCGATGGCAATGAGCTTAACAGGTGATATGATAGATCCATTTAATGGACAGCAGGATATTAAAAATAAAGTATTACGCACAACTGCAGATCCCTCTGATGTTTTTTCATCAGATCCTTTACGTTTGTTAAGAGCATTGAGATTTGCAGTGCATCTTCAATTCAAAATATCTGAGCACACGCAAAGAATGATGAATGACCTATACCCGCTCATACATCAATCAGCAGTTGAAAGAGTTGCGATGGAAATGGGAAAGCTTAGTCAAGTTAGCCTTACCAATCAGGACTGGGATTTTCTATTAAATCAGAAAGTATTTCAAGAGCTCCCATATCTTTTTAAACATAGGGAAATCCAGTACCAACTGAAATCTCCAGCACACAGGGCTAAACTAACAGGTGACCTTGCTTGGTGGAGTGTTGCCCTTTACCAAAAAGAAATAGAAATTGTGAAAGACGGGTTACGATACTATAAACTTTCGAATGCACTCTCCAAAGATGTTAGGTTGATTCATGAGCTAGTAAGCATTTTTTTAGAATCCAGTTGGACAAGCAAAGATCTATACATATTAGGCACAGAGCGTCTGCACGTTGCGCTTATACTTATAAACTATTTATCAGAATGCACAGTGCATAGTACCTTTTGGTTAATGCATTATAATAACCTTCCAATCAAGCATAGGAAAGACCTGGATGTGTCAGGCAAGGAATTAATACAGGAGTTCCCTGAATGGAAAGGAAGCGAGATTGGCGAAAGGATCAGGGCAGTTGAGACAGCTGTGTTGGAAGCAGTGATTCCAAATGATAAAGCAGAAATTTATCAATGGTTAAGAAAGGAGACTTGATGATGAAATCTAAATTAGTGCAATTATTGCGGGAGAATCAAGGTTTTTTTCTGTCGGGGGAAAAAATAAGTATAGAACTCAATTGCAGTCGTACAGCTGTTTGGAAGCATGTTAATGCATTAAGAAAAGAAGGATACGTGATCGAAGCTGTATCTAATAAAGGATACCAACTCATGCAAAATGAAGACCTTTTAAGTAAACATGCGATTTTATCTAGAGTAAAAGATAATCCATTGTTTCACGACATCGTCTTTTATGATTCCGTCACTTCTACAAATACGATCGCACATAAGCTCATAAATGAAGACGTGAAAGAAGGCGTTGTCGTTGTAGCAGATGAGCAAACTGCAGGAAAAGGGCGCCTTGGAAGGAAGTGGGTATCCCCGAAAAGATCGGCAATAGCGATGAGTATTATTTTAAAGCCAAAGTTGGATTTTCGCCAGGCACCACAGCTGACACTGGTGGCGGCTGTTGCAGTTACAAGAGCAGTAAAAGTAGTAACAGGTTTAGAACTGGAAATAAAATGGCCGAATGATTTATTAATTAAAGGAAAAAAAGTTTGTGGTATCTTAACTGAAATGCAGGCGGATTCTGACCGTATTCAGTCGATTATTATTGGTATTGGACTGAATGTGAACCAACAGCATTTTTCAGAAGAACTAGTTGATCTGGCTACGTCTTTGCAGAAAGAGGGAGATCGTGTTTTTGATCGTGCGGAGTTAATCGCAGCAATATTAAAAGAATTTACTTGGTTATATGAAACGTATATAACAAAAGGATTCAGCTTTATTAAGCCTTTATGGGAAGCACATGAAATAACGATCGGTAAAGAAGTAGTGGCAAGATCTGCTTCAAATACGAAAACTGGCATAGCTATCGGAATTGATGATGAAGGGGTTCTGTTGTTGCAAGACGACGACCAAGATGTTCATCGAATTTATTCTGCAGATATCTCTTTTGAGAATTAATCTACACACATAATGATACTTTTTTTGTTATACTTACAGTGGACAGTATCCAATGGAACTGTACCTTAAATTTTTTTGCAATGTATAGATTTTATAATAGTCTGCCTTGATCCAAATACGGACAGGGACAGAGGGTAGAGCTTCGAAACTTACTGGTTGCCGATGTGATGAGATTTGTCTGATCGTTATTGGTTACCGTTTTATTTGAGTAGGCTTTCGAATGACGATGATAATTCAACCTTCTTCCCTTGAAGAGGGTTTTTTGTATGTTAAAAACCTCTTTTTTCGGAGAAAAGAAGATCAAAAGGTGTGGTGACGCCAGTGTGGGAAAGTAATGACGCAAGCCTCACAGGGCCGATGGAGGCGCTAAAGCACTGCCCGTGTATACAAACCGCCTTGAGTGAATTTATTTACTGATGTTTTAATCAAAACGAACATTAAGATAAACTGAACCATTATTGAAAGGGGCATACGATGAAAACAACAGCTGACTTTAAAAAAATGAAGCAGGAAAAAGAACCAATCGTAATGGTAACGGCTTACGATGCACCAAGTGCATTACTGGCAGAAAAAGCGGGAGTGGACACGATCCTAGTTGGAGATTCATTGGGGATGGTAGTTCTGGGATATGATTCGACATTGCCTGTCACGGTGGATGATATGGTCCATCATACAAAAGCAGTGAAAAGAGGAGCCAAAGACACATTTATTATTACTGATTTGCCTTTTCTCAGCTATCACGCGTCAGTAGAAGAAACATTTTCCAGTGCGAGGCAGTTGATGCAGGATGCTCAAGCTCATGCTGTGAAAATGGAAGGGAATGGACCGGTTTTTGAAAAAGCAGAGAAACTTATTCAAGCTGGAGTTCCTGTTGTCTGTCATTTAGGCTTAACGCCTCAAATGGTCGGAGTTTTAGGTGGTTACAAAGTGCAAGGTAAAAAGCAAGATGAGGCAGAGCAGTTACTTAAAGATGCAAAAAGAACGGAAGAAATTGGAGCTTCGATGCTTGTATTGGAATGTGTTCCGGAAGGGTTAGTAAAAGAAATCACGGCTAGTCTCACGATTCCAGTAATAGGTATTGGGGCTGGAAGGTATACAGATGGTCAAGTATTAGTTTTTCATGATGTAGTAGGGTACCACTCAGGGCATGTACCGAAATTCGTCAAACAATATGCGAGTATAAAAGATACAATTTATGCTTCGTTAACAGACTATACGACTGAAGTTAAAGCCCTGGATTTCCCAGAAAAAAAACATGTCTTCCAGCCAGTAGATGAAGAAGCAATCTCTCTTTACGGAAGGAAATAATTCAATGATAGAAATGAAGACACGTCAAGAATTGACAACATGGATAAAAAAGCAAAAGCAATTAGGGTATACCATTGGATTTGTTCCAACGATGGGTTTTTTGCATGAAGGACATTTATCACTAGTCGAACAGGCAAAAAAGAAAGCGGATATTGTCGTGATGAGTATATTTGTAAATCCTTTGCAATTTGGGGAAGGGGAAGATTATGAGTCTTACCCCCGTGATCATGATCGTGATAAAGAGTTAGCAGATTCTCACGGAGTTGACGTCTTATTTAGTCCGGGTGTTGAGGAAATGTATCCAAGGTCGATGAGTACGACATTAGTGGTTCATGAAGGAACGGATGTGCTTTGTGGCCAAAGCAGACCTGGTCATTTTAATGGCGTGGCTACTGTTGTGTTGAAGTTACTGCAAATAACCTTGGCTGACTATGCTTATTTTGGATTGAAGGATGCGCAGCAAGTTGCGATTATTCAACGGATGGTGGAAGACTTCCATCTAGAAACGGAGATTATTCCAATTGATATTGTCCGAGAAAGCGACGGATTAGCTAAAAGCTCTAGAAATGTTAACTTAAACTTGGAGGAAAGACAGGAAGCACCTGAAATTTATACATGTTTAAAAGATGCAAGCAGAAAAACACAAAATGAAGAGTTTACCAACAGTACTGACTTGGAAGACTGGGTTCGTTTACAGCTACAGAAGAAACTGACAGGGAAAATAGACTATGTACAAGTGCTTGAATTTCCATCATTAAAAGCGCCGAAGCAACTAGAGGGAAAAATACTTTTGGCGACAGCTGTTTATTATAAACGTGCAAGACTGATAGACAATATTGTGATTGAGATAAAGGGATAGACTAAAGGGGGAGTTTTGATTGTTTAGAGAAATGATGAGTGGGAAATTACATCGAGCTACCGTTACAGAGGCTAATTTAAATTATGTCGGAAGTATTACAATAGACCAAGATTTATTAGATGCCGTGGGGATGCTGGAAAATGAAAAAGTACAAGTAGTCAACAATAATAATGGAGCAAGGCTAGAAACCTATATAATCCCTGGGGTCAGAGGGTCAAAAACAATTTGCCTGAATGGAGCTGCGGCAAGACTCGTTCAGCCAAATGATAAAGTTATTATTATTTCTTATAAATACCTTGATGAAGCAGAATGTATGAATCACACACCTAAAGTAGCTATATTGAATGATACAAATGATATTATTGAAATGATGGGCACAGAGCCAGCAGCAACGATTAAATAGGATTCAAAAAACTCCTTTCTTTGAGAAAGGAGTTTTTATGCCATACTTAATACTGGCAGCACTAAACGGAATGCACAGATGCTTCTGGATTTTAATTTAAATATAATTTATTTCAAGAAACTAGTATACACATGCTACAATGGATAATGACCTTCGTTTAAGAAAAACGCTAAGCGTCTTTACTTAAAAGTTAAGAATTTATATAATTGACAGCTATCTTTACGCCACAAGCCTCAAGGGAAGTTCGCCTCCTTTCGAGTAGCACCTACACTCACCAAGTAGGTGCTACTCGGAGTGGTTTTAAAGATCACGCTGTATTTAATAAAAGGCGCTACGCGTTTTTCTTAAACGAATGAGATATTATTGAAGGAAGGTAATGCTATGGAACGATTTGTAGTCCTCGATGTCGAAACAACAGGAGTTGCCTTTTCTCGGGGGGATCGTATTATTCAATTAGCTTATGCTGTAGTTGAAAATGATAAGGTTATTAATCGCTATTCTACATATATCAATCCGGAAAGATCTATTCCAGCTTTTATAAAGTCATTGACCAATATATCGGAAGAAGACGTCATTGACGCACCCTATTTTGGTGATGTCGCACCAAAATTACTCGAAGATTTAAGTCACTCATATTTCGTTGCTCATAATGCGGAATTTGATTTAGGGTTTATAAATGAAGCATTAGTTGATGCAGGTTATTCTCCGTTTACGGGACCAATGTTAGACACTGTCGAGCTAGCAAGAATTACTTTTCCTACAGAGGAAAGCTTTCGCTTATCCAGACTAGCTGAAAGTTTTAATATGGATCATGAAAATCCCCACAGAGCGGACAGCGATGTGGAAGCAACCACGCATCTTCTCAGTGAAATATTCCGTACATTTTCAGAGTTACCTTTACTGACGCTGCAGCAATTAGAGAAGCTATCAGGGAAACTCAAAAGTGATTTAGGGTCACTGTTGCTCACATGGATTCAAAACAAAAATTTAACTGCTGATGAATCTCATATTGACTCCTTCCAGGGAATTGCTTTGCGGCATGATCAAAAAGTCTACGTGGAAGATGGGTTAACTGGATACGATGAATCGATGAATATTGATGATTTCCTTTCGTCTACGTTAGGAAATTCTGAGAAAATGAATACGATTATTCCAGCCTATGAAACGAGACAAGGACAGATAGAAATGATTACGTTTATTGACGATATTCTATCTAAGGATTGCGTAGGATTAGTTGAAGCGGGTACTGGTACCGGAAAGACACTGGCTTATCTTATTCCGTCAGCTTTTTATGCTAAAAAAACGGGCGAGCCTGTTGTAGTAAGTACGGAGACCATTCAGCTACAAGAACAAATTATAAAAAATGAAATCCCAACCTTACAAAAAATCTTGCCTTTTCAGGTGAATACTGCTCTTTTAAAGGGAAGAAGTCATTATTTGTGTCTGCAAAAGTTTGAAAATATGTTAAGGAATGATCCTTTCGATTCTTATGACCGTTCTCTATCCAAAGCACAAATTTTAATTTGGCTGACAAAAACAGTAACAGGCGATGTAGAAGAATTGAGTCTTGCTTCCGGAAATTCACGTTTTTGGCAAGAAGTAGCCAGTGATTCTTCTTCGTGCTCTAGTCCATCTTGTCCATGGTTTTCGAGATGCTTCTACCAACGAGCAAAGAAAAAATCACGGCATGCTGATATTATCATAACTAATCATTCCTTACTTTTTTCTGATGTTATGGTCGACCACCAAGTCATTCCAAGCTATTCAACGTTAATTATTGATGAAGCCCATCACTTAGAAGAAACGGCGACGAAGCAGTTTGGCGACCGGTTAGATTACTTGACGCTCATACAACTATTAAATGATGCAGGGGGTCGCGAGAAAGACGATTGGTTACCGGATCGATTATCTCAAATACTAGATAAGAATTTATTGGAACAAACTAGTGAAATAGAAGAATACGCAAAATTATTCAGACAAGAATGGAATGATTTATTTTTACTGTTAAATCAATATGTAACAAAAGGTACAAATGGTAAAAATGAAACTGGAAGGTTATCTAAGATTATTCATAACGAAGAGACTGTTTGGAAAAATGTTGAGGAAGCGGCTAAACGCTGTAACCAGTTATTTAAAACGTATCTGTCTCGTATTTCTTCTTTTGTAAGGGAGTTAGAAACATTTTTGGAAACGCAAAAAGGAAACAAAGGACAAATCGCTCTTGAATGGCTTGCCACGATGAAGTCTCAGCTTGAACATCAATATGAGATGTTTCATCACCTCCTTTTGCATCAAGAAGAAGGTTCGATTTACTGGCTTGAGGTTGAAACTAAGGGACCGAAACAGTCTATCTCTGTACAAGGTTGTCCGATTCATGTAGCAGAAAAACTGGCCGATGCTTTTTTCTCAAAAAAGGAACGTGTCATATTAACTTCTGCGACATTAACAGTTAATAATAAATTTGATTATGTAATGGACCGACTAGGATTAAAGGACTTTCAAGTAGAGACAAAACAAGTAGACTCTCCATTTTCATGGGATGATCAGGTGTCTTTTATGGTTCCGGACGACATGCCACTTATTCAAGAGGTTGGTGAGGAAGCATATATTGAAGCTGCAGCAATTCAAATCTACCGCATTGCGCAAGTCACGAAGGGGAAAATGCTTGTATTATTTACTTCTTACGATATGCTCAAACGAACCTATCATCAATTAAAAAATATGTTTGATGAAACGTTTATGCTTATTGCCCAGGGGGTACAAACTAAAAGTCGCTCGAAGCTAACGAAAAATTTTCAACAGTTTGATCAGGCTATTCTTCTTGGAACGAGCAGTTTCTGGGAGGGTGTAGATATCCCTGGAGATGATTTAAGTGCGATCGTGATGGCAAGATTGCCTTTTAGTCCTCCAAATGATCCAGTATTCAAAGCACGTTCGGACTTTTTAAAGGAGCAAGGTAAATCACCATTCATGCAACTGGCATTACCGCAAGCAATATTACGGTTCAAACAAGGTTTTGGACGGTTAATTCGTCGCTCAACGGATCGTGGAATAGTGGTTGTGCTTGATCGAAGAATCGTTACTACAAAGTATGGCAAGTTATTCACACGCTCTCTTCCTCAAGTTCCAATGTTGGAAGGTCCTATGTCAGATTTGGAAGAACATATTTATCAATGGTTTTACGATCCATCGAGGAATGAAGAGGGTAATACAGAGGAGTTAACAAACAATGTTGTTGATTCATAATGTAAACATTTTAACGATGAATAAAAAGGAGGAAATTTTTAACGGTTTTCTCACAGTAGAGGGAAATGTCTTTTCAGAGGTGAAAAAGGGGACGCCACCTCAAGAATTAATCGATCAAATGGATGACGTAATGGATGGTAATAATAAATGGTTAATGCCCGGACTTGTTAATACACACGGTCATTTAGGAAGCTCTCTTCTTAGAGGCGCAGGGGACGATATGCCGTTAATGGAATGGCTGGAAAAAGTGATGTGGCCTAATGAAGGTCGTTTTGACAGAGAAACGGTTTCTATTGCTGCACAGGTGGCAATGATGGAAATGATTAAATCGGGAACAACAACGTTTCTTGACATGTATCACCTTCATATGGATGACATGGCGGAGTTAGTATGGGAAAAAGGAATGCGAGCGGTTTTATGTAGAGGAATGATCGGATTAAGTTCAGAAGAGGAACAAAAACAGAAAATCCAAGAATCGGTGGACCTGTTTCATAACTATCATGGTACGGGCAATGGCCGAGTTTCAGTGGCAATGTCTCCTCATGCTCCATATACTTGTCCCCCTCCTTTCTTACAAAAAGTAGCTTCTGCCGCAGTAGAACATGGGATGATGATTCATACGCATTTGGCTGAAACAAGAGGTGAAGTCGAAAGACACGTAAAAGAGTATGGGAAAAGACCTGTTGCTCATTTAGAAGAGTTAGGTATATTTAATCAACCGTGTCTTATAGCTCACGGGGTTCATGTGAATGAAGATGAGATTCAAATTTTAAAGAAACATCATGTTGCTGTCTCTCATAATCCGATTAGTAATTTGAAATTAGGTTCTGGAATTGCCCCGATACCAGGGATGATTTCAGCTGGCTTAACAATAGGTATTGGCACAGATTCTTCAGCAAGTAATAATAATTTAGATATGTTTGAAGAGATGAGAATGGCGGCACTTCTGCACAAGGGTGTACATGAATCTCCGAGTGTGACAAACAGTGAAGAAATACTTGCCATGGCAACTCATCAAGGAGCTAAAGCTCTTCGAATTAAAAATGTAGGCAAAATAGAAGCAGGTTTTAAAGCGGATTTTATATTGATCGATGCAGAACAACCGCATTTAACACCTGCGAACGAGTCTACTATGCAGTCTCATCTTGTTTATTCAGCTAAGGGGAGTGATGTAACAGATGTTTTTATCGATGGAATAGCTCAATACTCTCATCGAACACTCTTGAAATTTGATGAAGAGAAGATATTATATCAGGCTAATCATTTGGCGAAAAATTTTGTCTAACATATCGATTCTCGTAAGATCTATGATAAAATAATGAAGTATGCACGAGGTATTGTTTTAGAAATCTTTAGGAGGAATCACGATGGGTGAAAAGGAGATTGAGATGATCGCTACATTAAAAATAGATAAGTGTACCGATTTGTATAAGGTAGTAGATACACTGAATCGTACCTTGAAAAAAAGAGATTTAATGTTCGGTCTCGCTCTCGATGATAATGAAAAAGAAAAAATGATATTTACTATTTACGAAACGTGAGGGATAAAGCATGAAAGCTTGGATAATGTCGATCTCTATTATGATCATTGTAGGCTTTTTAGCTTTTGGCTATTATCTCTATCAAGTAACAACGGATCCGTTGGAAGCTCGCGAAAATGTAGCGATACAATTAGCAGGAGAACAGGTAGACATTGCAGAAGTTAGAGAGGCAGAATATTATCATGGTCGCAGGTCCTATCAGGTAGTTGATGCTATCGATTCAGAAGGAAATGAGTTGTACATATGGGTAGAAGAAGTAAATCAATCTGATGAGGATGAATCAAATGAATCCGAAGTAGAGCCAACTATTGTAGTTCGGGATCATACTGAGGGACTGACAAAAGATGAAGTAACTTCCCTTTCTCAAGAAGAACTATCTATGTCACGTTTAAAATCCGTACGATTAGGAATGATTGGATCAACACCAGTTTATGAAGTGAACTATTTGGACGATACGGACCGCCATTCTTTTTATTATGTTACATTCGAAGATGGAACGTATATCCGACATTATAATTTTTAATGGTAATCACCATAATCTTTATTTTCAAACAAGTGATGTTACAGACTTATGGTTGGTTTAGGTTAGTTGTCGACTGACAAGGTTCAGTAACAAAGCTAATTATATAAAAGGAGAGATAAACTATGGAATTTTCCTCTAGAGTAACATCTATAACTCCATCATCTACATTAGCAATTACGGCAAAGGCAAAACAGTTAAAAGCAGAAGGGCATGACGTGATAGGTTTAGGAGCGGGGGAACCTGACTTTAATACGCCACAATATATCATTGAGGCAAGTTATCAATCCATGCTTGATGGACATACAAAGTACACACCGGCAGCTGGATTACCTGCTTTAAAAGGAGCAATTGCGCAGAAATTCAAGGCAGATCAAGGAATAGAATATGCAGCTGACGAAATAATTGTGACTAGTGGCGCTAAGCATTCCTTGTCGTTGTTATTCCAAACAATCCTTCAAGAAGGGGAAGAAGTAATTATTCCTTCACCTTATTGGGTTAGCTATCCTGAGCAAGTAAAAGTAGCTGGAGGAGTTCCAGTATTTATCGAAGGCAAAGAAGAGCAAAATTTCAAGGTAACGAAAGAACAAATTGAACAAGTGATCACAGATAAAACAAAAGCATTTATAATTAATTCTCCTAGTAACCCTACTGGCGTTATGTATAGCAAAGAAGAGTTAAAAATAATTGGGGATGTATGTTTGGAGCATGATATTCTTATCGTCTCCGATGAAATTTATGAAAAACTAATATATGGCAGAGAAAGTCACGTTTCTATTGCTCAAATATCTGATGCATTAAAAGAGCAAACAGTAATCGTGAATGGAGTCTCTAAGTCACATTCAATGACGGGTTGGAGAATAGGTTACACAGCAGGAAACAAAGAAATCATTAACAAAATGTCCAATGTTGCAAGCCACACAACATCAAACCCGGCTGTAATGTCTCAATATGGCGCTATTGCTGCCTATCAGGAAGACGATGGCTCCGTTGGGAATATGAGAGATGCGTTTGAAGAGCGTTTAAACAAAGTTTATGACCAATTAAATGGTATTCCTGGCTTTTCGTGTGTGAAACCTCAAGGGGCATTCTATTTATTTCCTAACGTGAAAGAAGCCGTGGAAAAGAGCCCTTTTCATTCAACAGATGAGTGGGTAACGGCTTTACTGGAAGAAGAAAAAGTAGCAGTCGTACCGGGAAGCGGTTTTGGTTCTCCTGATAACATTCGATTGTCTTATGCAACGAGTCTTGATCAATTTGAAGAAGCACTAGGACGTATTCGTCGTTTTGTAGATAAGTATAATGGTTAGATGAGGGAAGTTTATTATACTTTACCAGAAGCACCTACATATATTTCGTAGGTGCTTCTGCGTCGCAGTTCGGTTTATTTGAGATAAGGCTTGAAACGCAGGAATCGAGTGCCTCTTTACTAAAGTAAAACTACATTGAATTCAAAAGAACCTAAGATAAATGTATAATATGTAGTGAAAAATAAAATGCTCATCTTATAAAAAGGAAATTTATGGAGGTAGAATAGTGAAAACAACGATTTCAGAAGTAGGTAAGTATGTAGAACAAACCATTACGATGGGTGTATGGTTAGCAAATAAACGGTCCAGTGGAAAGATTGCTTTTTTACAATTGCGTGATGGTACAGGCTTTATCCAAGGAGTGGTGGTTAAAGCAGAGGTCGAAGAAAAAATATTTCAACAAGCAAAGGATCTTACTCAAGAAACATCTTTATATGTAACCGGAGTTGTTCGGGAAGATGAGCGGGCACCATCTGGCTATGAACTATCCGTTCAAAGTATAGAAATTATTCATGAGGCGAAAGATTATCCAATTACTCCTAAAGAGCATGGTACAGAGTTCTTAATGGATCATCGCCACTTATGGCTTCGGTCTAAACGACAGCATGCTATCATGCAGATTAGAAATGAGATTATCCGTTCTACATATGAATTTTTTAATGAAAATGGTTTTATTAAAGTAGATCCGCCCATATTGACAGGTAGCTCAGCAGAAGGAACAACAAATTTGTTTCATACGAAATATTTTGATGAGGACGCTTATTTGTCCCAAAGCGGACAGTTGTACATGGAAGCTGCAGCTATGGCGTTCAATAAAGTATTCTCTTTTGGGCCAACTTTCCGAGCAGAGAAATCGAAGACCCGGAGACATCTAATCGAATTTTGGATGATAGAGCCGGAAATGGCATTTATGGATCACGAGGAAAGTTTAGTGTTACAGGAAAGTTATGTTAGTTATGTAGTACAAGCTGTTTTATCTAATTGTAAATTAGAGTTGAAAGCTTTAGATAGAGATACTTCTAAACTTGAAAAAATCAAAGCTCCTTTCCCACGTATATCTTATGATGATGCCATTGAATTTTTAAAAGAACGAGAATACGATATCAAATGGGGAGAAGATTTTGGGGCTCCGCATGAAACGGCTATTGCAGAACATTACGATATGCCTGTATTCATTGTAAATTATCCGAAAGATATAAAAGCATTTTACATGAAACCACATCCAACTCGCGATGATGTTGTTCTATGTGCCGATTTAATCGCTCCTGAAGGTTACGGAGAAATAATCGGTGGAAGCCAACGAATTGATGATGAGAAGTTATTAAAGGATCGCTATGAAGAGCACAATCTTTCTGAAGACGCTTATCAATGGTACATGGACTTAAGGAAATATGGTTCGGTTCCTCATTCCGGATTCGGTCTTGGGCTTGAAAGAACTGTAGCTTGGCTCAGTGGAACAGAGCATGTTCGGGAAACTATTCCATTCCCTCGTTTGTTAAACCGGTTGTACCCATAATACAAGCTTCCAGAAGACCTCTTACATTGCTAAGGGGTCTTTTTATAGAGCATGTTGTTTCATTTCCTTGATCAGAAGGGCTCGAATCCGCTCTAGGCGGACGCTTTCCGCGGGCAATGCTTCAGCCTCCTTGGGAAAGTTCACCCCTCGGGGTCTTCAGCTATTGCTTATCCCGCAGGAGTAGCTGCCTTCGCTACTTCGAGTTATTTTTTCAAAAAAAGAAAGGCAACGTAGAAAGCCTTTTTAAAACGCTTTTAAACTGTCTCTCTAAAATTTGTTGTTTGGAAGAATCCGCGAGACTCCTGTGGAAGAATGGTCCAAGCGAGACCTCGCAGAGCGTTTGTTTGCTCAAGGAGGCTCGCGGATCATCCACGGAAAGCGAGCGGTAATTCTTCCAAACAACCTTCCGTGATAATAAAGCAAAAAAATAGAAAAAAAGACACAAGTTTTTTTTTGACTACAATGCAGTTTTTCTTATACCAGTTCAATTAGTGGGTTATTCATTGATTCCAATCAATAACATCTATTTGAAGAATAGTCTCATGATATAATAAAGGGGAGGTAGGTGGACAAGTATGAGTAACGAACTAACATTACAATTACTTAAAGAAAAGCCTTTTACGATCTCAGGGCTTTTCTTTAAACATTATAAAGAGATTGGACTAACCGATCAGCAATTTTTAATTCTTATGCATATTCAACAATTCCATGCAGAGGGAAATGAATTTCCGACACCAAATGAATTGATTGAGCGAATGACAATGCCTGAACAGCAATGTACACAAGAATTGAAAGTACTCTTAACCAATCGATTTATTGAGATACTTGAAGGGAAAGGAATAAAAGGGGATGAAAGAATATCGGAAAAGATTTCTATTGACCCTTTATTTGAAAAATTGCACTTATTTTTAAATAATAAAAACGTAAAAAAGGAAAGAAATGATACAGTAGCTTTGGAAGGTCGTATTTTTCAACGTTTTGAAGAAGAATTCGCCAGACCTTTGTCACCAATGGAGATGGAAATGATTTCTATGTGGATTGATGATGATCAACATGCTCCACATATTATTGAAGCAGCCTTGCGGGAATCAGTCGTTTCTTCACGTCTTAATTTTCGCTATATCGATCGCATTTTATTTGACTGGAAAAAGAACGGAATCAGAACAGTAGAGCAAGCAAAAAAACATGGAGAAAAAATAAGACAACATCATGATAAACCTAAATCTTTTCAAACGGCAGGTTCCACTAGTGGAAAATCGAAACACCCAGGTTATAACTGGTTAGAAGGAGAGGAAAATTAAGAACTATGTTAACTAAAAAGCAAATTGAGCATGTTCTGCATACGATGGATACAATGTTTCCGGAAGCAGAATGTGAATTGACTCATTCAAATCCTTTTGAACTCACAATAGCTGTCGTATTATCTGCCCAAGCGACGGATGTTTTAGTAAATAAAGTAACCCCAAATTTGTTTGAAAAATATAAGTCACCGGAAGATTATATAGAGGTACCACTAGAAGAATTAGAAAATGATATTAAATCGATAGGCTTATTTCGGAGCAAGGCTAAAAATATTAAAAAGCTCTCTGAATCTGTCATGGAGAATTATAATGGCGAAATTCCAAAGGATAGAGACGAGTTAATTAAGCTTGCTGGCGTAGGTAGAAAAACCGCAAATGTTGTTGCCTCTGTGGCATTCAATGTACCGGCTATAGCTGTGGATACTCATGTTGAACGTGTAAGCAAACGATTAGGAATCTGTAAGTGGAAAGACTCGGTTCTGGAAGTAGAAAAAACATTAATGAAAAAAGTACCTAAAGAAGAGTGGTCAGCAACACATCACCGATTAATCTTTTTTGGTCGGTATCATTGTAAATCACAATCTCCAAGGTGCCTGGAATGTCCACTAGTAGAACTTTGCCGTGAAGGAAAAAAACGCTTGAAAAAGCAAGGTATCGAAGTAGTAGGATAAGAAATTCATTAACGCCCTATAAGCGAAAAAAAAGGAGGCAAATGAGAATGATCATTTGTCTCCTTTTTGCTTTTAACAAGTTTTAGGTGTTTGGTTCTTCTTCCGTGTTGCTCGTATTTACTTCAGGATCAGGAGCTTCATTTCCAGGATTCCCCTGGTTACCCGGATTTTCAGGAGGGTTTCCATTCCCACCATTATTCTCAGCAGGTGGTGGTTCTTCTTGATTATCGCCGTTATTTTCTCCGTCCGCTGGTACTTCCTCGACGGGTTCTTCAATCTCTTCATCTGTTGGTTCTTCTTCAATTGGTTCTTCTTCGATTGGCTCTTCATTCTCTGGATTTTCTTCCAGTTCTTCTTCCTCTGGTTCTTCCTCTTCCTCTTCTTCGGGAATGACAACTTCTACGGTAACAGGATCACTTTGTATATCGTTGTCTTCATTATGAACGGCAGTTACCTGGAAAGAGTATGTTTCTCCATATTCAGGATTCTCTAATACGTATTGTAACTCTTTCGATTCACTAATCGTTGTATAGTCACTGTCTGAACCAGCTCTAACCTCTAATCTAAAGCTAAATTCTTCAAGTGAGTCTTGAGGATAGCTCCATTCTACAAAAATAGCATGGGCTTCCGGATCATAAGTAGCTTGAAGTCCTGAAATATTGACGGCTTCGTCTATTTCTTCAACCTCTTCCACTTCAAATTCCTCTGAGACGTTTGATGGTTCTGTTCCACGAACAAAATATTCGTAAACAATTTCGCTATCTGGAGTGTAAGAACTAGGAAGCAATCCCGTAGATCTTTCAACACCCACTTCAACAACAGAGTCTGGTTGGGAAAAGTCAGAAGTTTCCCGATCTTGATGGGCATAGCTCATTACTTCTTTGAAAATATCTCTCGACACCTGGTGTTCATTATTATTTATTATAATCTGACCATCACTTGGATTTTTGTACCCGGTCCATACTGCGGCCGCTAACTCAGTCGTATAACCGGCAAACCAAGCATCCTTGATAGCTGAGCTAGGTATATCATGGGTCTCCACTTGCTCAGGGGTGAAGTTAGTAGAACCTGTTTTTCCAGCGACAGGGAGTCCGGATATTTGTGCGGCTGTACCTGTGCCTGATTGGACGACATCTTTTAACATATCTGAAATCATGAAAGCTGTGTAATCATTCATTGCTTGCACTGGTTCAGGTGCTAAATCAATCACTCGACCATCCGGAAATTCTACTTTTCTAACTGTATGTGGCTCATTATATTCGCCTTCATTACCAAAAGCAGCATAGGCGCCTGTGAGTTGAAAAGAAGAAACTTCATTTGCACCCAGTGCATAACTCTCATACATATCATCCAATGGAATTCCAAGCTTTTGTCCGAACTGCTGAGCATTATCAAGACCAACTTCATGTAATGTTTTGACAGCTGGAACATTGATTGATTGCTTTAGTGCCTCGCGCACAGAGACGGAACCTTGGAATGATCGGCTAAAGTTTCTAACTGGATCACCTGTGGAGTAGCTGTATTCCTCATCGACAATTTGATGAAACGTTGACCATTTTAGTTGGTCAATAGCTGGTCCATAATCTAAAATAGGTTTCATTGTTGAACCTGTTTGATATTCGGTTGTTGCCATACTCATTGTGCGTGCTGCTTCAGCAGGTTGACGCATTCCACCAATCGCACGAACTTGACCCGTTTGTGTTTCCATCAGCGTAATCCCTGCTTGAAACTGATCATCCGGGAAGTTTTCATCATTTTGCAGAACCTGCTCCGTATGACGCTGTAGATCCTGGTCTAAATTTGTATAAATTTTCAATCCACTAGTATAAATATCGCTTGCCTCGATACCTTCAATATCTTCGACTTCATTCAATACTTGATCAATATAGGATTGGAACTCATTTGTTTGTTGTTCAGCAGTTTCACCAGGATTAAGTTGTTCTTCTACTGGTATGTTTCTAGCTGTTTCAGCTTGTTCACTTGTAATTTTATTGTTTGATTCCATGCGATTAATAACTGTATTTCTTCTACTCTCTGCATCTCTCGGATTGTTAAATGGATTATGTGCATTTGGCCGCTGTGGAATACCAGCTAAAAGAGCCGCATCTTCTATCGTTAATTCATCTAGCTCTTTACTAAAGTAATAATTTGCAGCTTCAACAACACCATATCTTGAATCAGAGAAATAAATAGCATTTAAATACATCTCAAGAATTTGATCCTTCGTAAATTGCTGTTCTAATTTCACTGCTAAATATTGCTCTTGTAATTTACGTGTAATCGTTTTGTCAAAATCAAGAAATAGGTTTTTGACAACCTGTTGTGTGATCGTGCTGGCGCCTTCACTGCCGAAACCACCTGTAATATTTGCCAATACAGCTCCACCAATGCGACGTAAGTCCACTCCGAAGTGATCATAAAAACGAACGTCTTCCACAGAAATAACGGCATCTAATAAAACAGGAGGCATGTCCTCTATGTCGGCAGATTGTCTGTTTTCTGCAGCTTCCAGATTGGTTACTGTTTCATCATTCATATCCATAATATCTGGATTTTGAGATAATGTTAAAAGTTCTTCGTCTAACTCAGGTGCATTACTGAAAATAGCAAAAACTGTAATAGCCCCTACTATCATCATTACACCAGCCATCACAACTAGAGCAACGAAGATCTTTTTTAATGTTCCTCTTTTTTTAGATGTGTTTTTTGATTTATTTGTATGACTATTCTTACTATCTTTAGGCTTTTTCCTGTCTTTTCTAGATAAGGACTCATCTGACATAGTTCATCTTCCTTTCATATACCTGGTAAAGAAATTCTTCAATCACTCAGTGGAAAGAAGCTTGTCAACTATTTTTAAGTAATCAATTCTCGGATGGAAACCGATAGGAATGTGATAACTACAAGCTTCTATTTGTTTCTTCGTGATAGACTTTCTGTTTTGTTCTTGTCCATCATAATAAAAAATGAGATCCTCTGCTTTCATTAAATATACTTCATCAAGGGCACTAAAACGGAGAAGAACAAATGTAATTCCTCCATGTTTGATAACAGCTTTCATATGCTGTATTTGATGATCGTGAAAGTTCTTTAGAGGAAAACTAGTTTTATTTTTTGTTTCCTTTGCTTCAAAATCTATGTGTTTACCTTGATAAACACCGTTATAGTCGGTTGTGGATGGCTTTTTGAAATATGCCTCCGTAACAACTGCAGCACTCCTTTTTGGGTAATTGACATTAACAATTTGAAGTGGTGTTGGTTTTTTATGAATAATAGCAAGGTTGTGGGTTCGATAATATTCATTCGTTTCATTTATATCTTCTTCTAAACTCATCCCACGATTGCTGAAACGATCATCTTTTATATTGACGTTCTTTTTAACAGAAAGGATTCGGTTTTGTTGAAACTTTTTTCCGTTAGGATATCGAATTGTCATATTACCAACTTCCTTTGCCTTAAATAGTGCGTGTGAACATTAAAAACAAGCATATTATATGACTTCTGATTATTCATGAGACCAGGAAAGAAATCATCATTATATCTTATCACATTTTTAATGATTTAAAATGGACTTTATCCCTATTTGCAAGGGAGTAGTTGGCATAAACACGGATAAACTAAGAGTCTTAACAAATAGACTTGCTTTGAAAAACATCTAAATGTGAGGTTGAAGAAATCCAGTGAAAAATGCAGAAAAAATAGATCATTTTATAAAATATGAGCTTCAGAAAAATAATCTTGATAATGTTTCACGAACACTTGCCTATCAACAGTTTTACAATCACGTTCCAGAAATAAAATGGGCTTATCTCGCAAACATGGTTTCAAGAAATGCAGGTTGGTCAATGTCTGATCTCTTACATGATGCGATGGTGCAATTGTTGGATGATGAGTGGAGAAGAAGATTATTTACAACTTACGAACGTGCAAATTGGTTGATATTTTCAGATGCCTATCCACAACTTCTAATATACAAATTATCTCATGAAGCGAATTCTGGTTTGTTTGATCATCTAAAACGTTGGAATGTTTCAAAATGGATGATTAATGAGTGGTGGATATTTTGGTCAGAAAAAGATGAAGAAAGACTTCTTAAAGCCTTAATTATAAATGAACAAAATACAATTGAAAAACCTGTTTTAAAAGCTCCGTTTTTCAAAAAGAAGGTTTTTGGTCAATTTCTTTATAAAGTGCAGGATTTTAATCATAATAATATCGTTGTTTTTCCTTCTTCAGAAGGAGAATTGTATGGAGCAGCTTCTTCGCATTTTACTAAAGTCGTCAAAAGAGTGGAAATTGGTTATAAATTATCTTGGATATTGTTCGAATCAAATGCGAAGGAAAGTATCTATTCTTATTATAAGAATTCAACGTATGTAGGCTGTCGGTCTATCGATATTCCTATACATATGTTTCAGAATGACCATTCATTGCCATTAAGAAGTGTGTTTCCTATTATTTATCATCACGATGAAGTGAGGGAAGACTGGTCTTTAAAGCATTACCATCAAAGTAATATACTGCTGAGTAAAAAGGTTCATCCACCAAAAAATAATCATTTAACTAAATGGTTTGAACGTAAAAGAAAGCATTTATTTATGATAGGAAAATTTGCTTCCTTTTTCGATAAAAAATAAGGAAGAGTTTATCTTCCTTATTTTGAATAAAGTATTAAGTTGAAGGCCGGTCTGGACCACGAAGTTTTTTGTCAATTTGACCTTTGGTTGGTCTTTCTTCAGGTTCTTTTTCATGTTGTTTTCCCTTGGATTGCGTTCGTTCAACTTCTTTTTTACTCATCTTTGCACCTCCTTTCTCTCATTTTGCGCACTAGGTTCAATTTCATACGGAAATTATAGAGGAAAAAGCTTTCTTTGCCGAAAACATACTAGTTTTGTCAAGCATACAGGTATTTAAAAAAACGAAGAGAATGAAAAGGGATATAAGAATGAAAGGGGCGTTTAAAGCTATGGAAAAAAGAATGTGGAAAACAAAAGAGATTGCAGAAGAATTCGGAGTGAATCCTTCTACTGTACAACGGTGGGTTAAGTATTTTCAGTTACCTTATACTAGTACGTCACAAGGACATTTTGAAATGGATCAAAAAACATTTCAAAAATTGAAGCATATACATCTTGATACAAAGACAGGTAAAAAATTAAGAGACATATCTTTTACAAATACCAGTCTATCTGAACCTTCTATTCTTAAAGGCAGAATGGTATCAGCAAATCAGTTAGATGAACGATTTGAAAGACTTGGAATTCAATTGGATCACCTAGACCGCAAGTTGCAAACAAAAGCAGATGAAGTAGTTGAGTATCAAGTATTACAACAAAGAAAAGAAATCAATGAATTGAATGATTTAGTGGTACAGCTTACAGAACGTTTAACTTCTATGGAACAAGCTTTGATTTCAAAACATGAAGTGGCAATTTCCATGGATACAGAACATAAACCTATGAAAAAGCGAAGGTTATCAGGAATTTTTAGTTTGTAAAATGGTGTATGTTTGGTACAATCACCATGAGGTGAAGGCGTATGACAGATAAAGAGTTAATGGAATTAAAAAAATTAACTAATCAATTACTAGAACTAAATGAGCAAGCTTTCTTATATTTCAAGGAATATTCTCAAAAGGGAAAAGAAGCGGATTTCTTTGAAACAGTTAAACCATTTGCAGATAGAGTAAAAGATTCCATAGAAATTTGGTTACCTAAGGTATCTGTTTGGCTGGCTTGGGAAAAGCCCGATTATCTTCATAAACAGCAAATCGATCAAATGATTGAGAATTTTGAAGTGCTATCTGTTCATTGTTTTCAAAAAGACACGAAAAAAAAGCGATTTATTGAAAGATATAAATCGATTGAATATACTTTGTCTTTAGTCACTTTTCCGGACAAAACTAATTAATTTTTAAGGTGCGAGAACTTTATTATCTATTGTTGGTTTGTTAGTTATGTCCATAATTTTAAGAAGGTAGTATCAAACTGGGAATGAGCCTGTTGATACTGCCTTACTCGTGTGACTTAAATTACCACCGTGAGTATAGTAATATTTTACATAGATAGGTGCAGAAGGGAACGAGAGTTTTGAAAAAAGTTGTCATGTTTAGCGTATTGATATTCCTATTATTTGGGTGTGGGGAGGAAGAAATTTGGCAACCAATCTCTGATCAGGACAAGGAGCAAGAGTTACTTCAATTCATGGAGTCATATAAGGACACTTGGGAAGAAAGTCTGGAAGGACAAACATACTCATTAATGGAAACTCATTTTGTACCAAATACTCATGTATATCATATGGAAAGAAAACAACATCAAGACTTAATTGCTGAAAGAAGGATTGAATCTTTTGTTGGATTCTCAAATGTCATTGTTGAGGAAAGTGAGTATGATGATGAGTATCGCGTGCAATGGACAGAAACAATCGCGATTGAAAAAATAGGGTCTTCAGAAGAAGAAACTCGTTTGAGACAATATTATATTTCAGAAGGAAGTTCCGGTTATAGAATTACTGCCATTGAAACTCTCGAAGAATAAGTTTTATCAGTATAGGGAAATGAAGTCTTAATTGGCCAATAAAGGCCTCTTAAGACTTCTGTACTTCTAGATTTTTTCCACATCAAACACTCGAAAGCCTTGGGATTCCAAGTGGTTTGTCAGTTTATCAAGGGTAGTTTTTGTTGTATCTTTAGGAAGAGTCACAATAATTCTGCGGAAGAAAGTGCTTTCGTTGTCTAATGTCATCAGACTGTGAATATTGGTAAACTTCTTCATGCTCGTAAGCATCGTACTTAATGCACCTTGGTACTCATGAGTAGACACAGTTAGTGTATAACTCCCAGTTTTAATTCCCCATGAATCCTCCAGTAATTCCATGACATTCGCGTGTGTTAAAATACCTGTGAAATGGTTGTTTGATTCTAACACTGCTAAATAAGGATATTTTTTAATGTTACTGAATACTCGAAAGAAGGATGCTTGTTCTTCTATGTAAACATCTTCATCCGAAATAAGGGTCATAATAGAATCTTCCCACGTAACAGCTTCTTTTACGATTGCTCGGTAAACGTCTTGTAAATAGATATTCCCTTTAAAACTGCTGGAAAACTCATCTAGAACTGGTATACATCGATAGCCACTTGCCTCCAATTCATCGAGGGCCTCCTTAATAGTGAAGGATTCTCTGCAGAAACGAACATTTTTCTTATCGATAATATTATATTAATCTTCATGAAGTTCTCCTTTCTTATACAAGAATAACTTTATTATAAATGAAAAAACTTAAGAAAAAAGCAGTCATTAAAAAACAGTGAATAATTAGATAGATGATTCTTAATAAATGATATACTACTTAATAGAAAAACTAGAGAGGTGTTTAAAATATGAAAGCACTTATTGTCATTGATTATACGAACGATTTTGTAGCTGAGGATGGAAACCTAACTTGCGGGGAACGAGGACAGTCTATTGAAGGACGAATCACAGAAATTTCCCGACAATTTATTGAATCTAACAATTATACTATATTTGCAGTAGACGCGCATGAAGAGAAAGATCCTTATCATCCAGAAACGAAATTGTTTCCTGCACATAATGTGAAAGGGACAACCGGACGGAAGCTATATGGTCAATTAGGTCAGTATGTAGATGATATTACCTACTCAGGTGAGCATAGCTATGAATGGATGGACAAAACGAGATATAGTGCGTTTGCCGGAACAGATTTAGAAATCAAATTGCGTGAACGACAAATTCAGGAGATTCACCTGGTTGGGGTATGTACAGATATATGTATTCTTCATACAGCAGTAGATGCTTATAACAAAGGCTTTACAATCATCATTCACAGAGATGCCGTGGAAAGTTTTAATCCTACAGGGCACGAATGGGCGTTGGAACATTTTAAAGCGACATTAGGTGCGGTTGTCATAGAAAAATGGTCAAATGAAAAAATCTAGCATGTTTTTTCTTCTATAAGGGTATGTAAATGGTATGTACTTAATAGGAGGGATATTCATGGATTTACGAACAGTACGAAAAAAGTTAGAAGAACTTGCTCATCAGAGTCAAGAACTTAAAAACTCTTATCACAGGCTGGATGAAATGGAAAAGAAAGAATTTAAAGTTGGTTATTCATTGGACCGCGATGTAGATGAATTAGCAGAACATTTATTTGAATGGTCAGAAACACAATTTGAAAGAAATAAATAGAAATAAAAACGAAAGTGCCTTGATACCAACCGCGGGGTTACTATTACATAAAAAGGAGTTAAAAGGTTCTGTTGTTACCTTTTAACTCCTTTTTATGTATAAATTTACAAGCGTTTTTCTTATGGTTTTATTATCCCACAGAGGGAATTTTTTTTTTCTGAAAAGGTAAAATGATATAATAATGCAAAAGATAAAAAGGTGGTGGAATATATGTTGAAAGATATAACGAAAACGATGGAAAATGGTATGAAAGTGTGGCCGGGAGATATTCATTTCTCATACACATCTTTAGCGGCAATTCGAGACGGAGACGCGGTCAATGTCGGTAAACTAGAAATGAGTACTCATACAGGAACTCATCTAGATGCTCCTTACCATTATGATCAAGATGGAATTGGTATTGATGAAATCCCACTCGATATTTTATGTGGAAACTGTATCGTAATAGAACTTTTTAATGTACATACGATAACGAAAGATCATTTAACATCTCTGAATTTTAAAGGAGTTAAAAAGGTCCTTTTTAAAACTACTCAATTAAAAGAGGGGCATAGTTATCAGGATTTCCCCGTGTTTTCAAAAGACGCGGCTCCTTTTTTAAAGGAAATGGGAGTTCATCTCATCGGCACGGATGCTGCTTCTGTAGATCCGTTAAATAGTGAAAATTTAGAAGCGCATCATTCTTTTAAGGAAACAAACATCTTTATTTTAGAAGGTCTAGAACTTTTTCAAGTGGAGCCGGGGTTCTATCACTTGACAGCACTTCCTTTGAAATTAAAAGGCGGGGACGGTTGTCCTGTTAGAGCTATTTTATCAAGTATCTAAAGGCTTGCTTTTTGTCAAAGTAAATTCATGAAAAAGCACACAATATATTGTTGCATCTTAGCTTGCTTTTCTCACCTTTTACGATATGTTATAGTATATTTAATAGCGGAGGGAAAAGAAATGATAAAAAAAGAAACCAGAAATAATTTGCTTGAAACATTTGAGAAGCAGCAAAGGACCTTTGTTTATTTCTATGCCCCGATGTGTGGGACTTGCCTGATGGCGAGAAAGTTTATTGAAATGGTCGAACAGGTTGAAGGAGAAGATTTTGTTTATGAATTTGACTTGAATTTTCTTAAGACGGAAGCCTATGAATGGGAAGTTCAAAGTGTTCCATGTTTAATACTATTTAATGGAAACAAACCAGAGAAAAAACTATATGCATTTGAATCTGTTACAAAGGTTTTCGAATGGGTAAAAGAAAATAACAAAACAAGACAAGGAGAGGTACAATGAGCGCACCTGCATTTACACTGAATGACATGCACACAGATAAAGTACATGACTTAGAAGATTATAAAGGAAAAGCACTGATGATCACATTTTGGACTTCTTCGTCTCCGGATAGTCAACGAGATCTTGCTAATAAAGAAAAGCTTTATCGAGCCATGCAAACAGATAAGTTCGATATGTTAATGATTAATGTCACTGGATTAGAGCATAAAGAACAAGCGGCAGAAACGTATTACAAGGAAAATGATTTTACTTTTCCAGTAGCGAAGGATGACGGGACAAAAATTTACGACAAGTACCAATGTATGTCGGTCCCTACCACATATTTGCTGGATAAAGACCATGAAATTGTATCTCGATTCAATGATAAAGCATCATTTCCGCAAATGTTGACAACCATTGGAGAAGTTATTGCAGATTAAATTACTCTCAAAATAATATCCGAAAAAAACCTCTAGTCTAATTATGACTAGAGGTTTTTCCTTTTAGTAAGTGTGCTAACTGTTCAAGGTTTCAATGCTGTTCTATAAATCCCTTTGACTAATTCCCTCGCTGCGGCTGGATAGTGCGCTTCATCTAAATCATGGCAAGCTTTCTCTATATCGTAACCAACTCTTCGGAATTGGACTTGAATGTCTTTCTCGGCTCTTTCAAACAAAAGATACGAAGCTCGTGGATCCCCATCAAATGGTAAACCCACACTTCCGGTATTAAGTATTTTTTTTCCTTCAAAACTCCTCATATAAGGTAAATGTATGTGACCATACACATAATAATTGGCACGTGGATTTGCATCAATAAACGGTTTTAAATCATCGTTTGGAACTTGGTTAGAAACTACATCGAATATGCTAGTTGGGGTAGCATGAAAAGCAAATAATTGCGATTGGTTTGATAATGGAATTTCCAACGTTGTAGGAAGCTCATGTAAGTAGTTAATGTCTTCGTCACTTAGTTGCTCTCTAGCCCAAGCCTGTTCTGTTTGCATTAATGATAATGCCTTGTCGGGAACCTCACCTTGTTGCACGCCTCTGACGATCCATTCATCGGCATTTCCTTTAATCACTTTAGCCTGCAACTCACGAACCAAATTCAAGCATTCTTTCGGTTTTGCTCCACGGTAAGAGATATCACCTAATACGGCTACATGGGTAGCGCCGACCTTGGATACATCATCCAGTACAGATTTCAATGCTTGTTCGTTTCCGTGAATATCTGAAATAACAGCTAATTTCATTGGAAAACCTCCTATTAATGATCTCTTTTCTCTACTTTAACAAACAAGAGCGAATATGTGAAATAGGCACGCTCGTTGGGTTCAGGATGACTTTATGATACGATAATAAATACAATATAAACAAAACGAAAGGGGTATCCAAACGTGAGAGTTATTTCAGTAGAGCCAACACCGAGTCCAAACACAATGAAGTTTACGTTAAGTGAATCTCTCCCTCATGGTACAGCACATAATTTTACATTAAAAAATAAAGAAGATTCACCATCTTTTGTTCAAGAAATATTTGAAGTAGAAGGGGTGAAAGGGGTTTATCATGTAGCAGATTTTCTTGCCGTCGAGAGAAACCCTAAAGTTGACTGGAAAGTTATTTTGCCAAAAGTAAGGCAAGTTTTTGGGGAAGAGGCAGAGGAAGAGCAGGGTACTAAAATCGATGAGCACTTCGGTGAAGTAACGGTGAGTATTCAAGAATTTAAAGGTATTCCTATGCAAGTAAAAGTATCTGATGGAGAAAATGAAGAAAGAGTAGGGTTGCCAGAAAGATTTGTTGATTCTGTTAGTAAAGCAACGTTAGAAGAAGATAATGTTATCCTCATGAGAAAGTGGAAAGAACAGCGACCTAGATATGGAGATTTAAAAGACGTAGGGAATGAAGTCGCAGAAGAACTTCAGGCAACGTTTACAGAGGCAAGATTGAAGGATTTAGTCGAAACTGCTACGCAATCCAAAGATAGCCTTACGCTTGAAAAACCAAAAAAAGAATGGTTAAAAGTTACGGAAGATATGCTGGATGATGAAGATTGGAAAAAGCGTTTTGCTGTTTTAGAACAAATGAATCCTGAAATCGATGATTTACCTGTTTTAGAAAAAGCCTTGAAGGATGAAAAACCATCGATCCGCAGGCTTGCAACTGTTTATTTAGGGATGATTGAAGACGATAAAATTATCCCATATTTAGAAAAAGCCTTGAATGATAAAACAGTCACCGTTAGAAGAACTGCAGGAGATGCGATGTCGGACATTGGAAGTAAAGCTGGAATACCGGCAATGATAAGATCGCTGCAAGATAAAAGTAAACTTGTTCGATGGCGCGCAGCTATGTTCTTATATGAAGTAGGAGATGAAACAGCCATTCCAGCTCTGAAGGAAGCAGAGGAAGATCCAGAGTTTGAAGTAAGTATGCAAGTGAAAATTGCATTGGAAAGAATTCAAGGTGGCGAAGAGGCGAAAGGTTCAGTCTGGAAACAGATGACGGAAGCCTTCGAATAAAATAATGGATGTCTCAGTTGTCATAGCTTGAGACATCCTTCTTTTTAAGATAATTTATTAAAGAAGTAGCTACCTTCACAGCGCAAGTATTAAAGGAAACCCACCTCCTCTCGAGTAGCACTTACACGAACTACGTAGGTGCTACTCGGGGGCCGGTGAAAGATCACGCTGTATTTAATAAAAGACGCTTTGCGTTTTTCTTATTTATCACGTACTAGAGGCATCGTACTGCATCGAAAAGACCCGCCGGATTTGATAATTTCGGTAATATCAACTTCCAGAACCTCATATCCCCGGATACGAAGTTGCTGGTTCACTTCTCTGTTAATTGGTAAACTAAGAATTTTTTTATTACCTATGGACAGAACGTTTGTTCCAAGAGTGAATTGCTCTTCCTCATTTACTTCAATAAGTTCAAAGTGACTAGCTAGTATTTTCTTCTCTTTATTACTAAAGGCATTAGAATAAATCAACGCTTCTTTTTCGGAAATAATATTAAATACACAATCTAGATGAAGATATTTTTCCAAAAATGGAACAGTGATTACCTCATACTCATGTAATATCTTTTGCATATGGTTAATTGCATTTTGGTTCGTCCGATCGCTTAATCCAATAAATAATTGATGGCCATTAATGATGACGTCGCCGCCTTCAATCATGTCACCTATTAAGTTATAGTAGGAGATGCCGTTTTGTTCCAGCCACGTTTTCAAGACATTTTCTTCTCCAATTCGAGGAGAATGAGCCATATCTGCAACAAACGTTGTTTGACCTAAAGTAAAGCCGATATCCCGTGTAAACACTTGTTCAGGAAATTCCTCCATCTCAGGGAGAAGTGTGACTTGGACGTCATGCCTTCTTAACGTTTCCACAAGGTTTTGATGTTGTTCCATTGCTTTTTCTATGTGTAATCCTTCATCTTTAAAATGCTTTTGGGTTTCGTTAATTAGCGATTTGATGGTCATATGTTTTGGTTCACAAAGAACCACATGCTGTAGCTTGTCATATTCAGTACGGCAGTATGACTTCACAGTTTTATTTGATAATAATGACATAGTAAACCTCCAATTGAATTTCTAATTTCACTTAGTATTTCTTGTTTGAACATCTTTATGAGTAATATTAAAACAATTTTGCGGGGATAATTGAATTTCACACACAAAGTCGCTTTCCTTAAAAGGAAGTATAGTCTCTGGAGACTCGCCGATCATTCACGGAAAGCGGGCGGTAATTGTTTCGGAACAGACTTCAGTGATAATAAAGCTACAAAATAAGAAAAAAGACGCTACGCGTTTTTCTTATAAGAATTTGACAGCTATCTTTACGCCACGCGCATAAAGGGAAGTTCGCCTCCTTTCGAGTAGCACCTTCACGCACTACGTAGGTGCTACTCGGAGTGGCTTTAAAGATCACGCTGTATTTACCAAAAGACGCTACGCGTTTTTGCCATCAACTAATAATCTGGAAAGTAAAGGTAGTATGTGGTAGCATAAAAATAGCTGTAATATACAAAAAAAAATGGAGGAATACACATGACACGAGATAAATTAGTAGCTGAACTGGAAGATAAAAAATTGACAGAAGTAATAGACTTAATTGAAGAAGCCGAAGCAGGATACCTTACAGAATTAGAATTAGCACCTTCCTTAGGATTACTTCGAGACGATACCTTAAATGAAGCAGTACTAAACTATTTATCCTCACAAGGAGTAGAAATCATTTACGTAACCGAAGACGAGGAATAAGTACTTACATAAAGGAGTAAATAATGAGACCAACACCAGATCAAGCATTAGATGAAAGGACGTTAACTGTCTGGAAAATTGCAGCGGCAATAGGTTCTATCCTTTACTTTGTGTTTCCGGCAGCTTATCGGGGAGCTTTAAAATTTTGGGAGTTCCCCGATTGGATTTTTTACGCACTTATTTTCGTAGCAATCATTTTTGCACTAATTAATATTTTTTTCATACAAAAGCTTCAATGGAGCAGATGGCGATATAAAATTTACGATAATGAAGTGGAATTAATGCACGGGGTTTTCGTTGTAAGAAGAGTAATTATTCCAATGATTCGTGTCCAACATGTAGATACACGTCAAGGACCAATTATGCGTTATTATAAACTTGCAAGTGTAACTATCTCAACTGCCGCTACGACACATGAAATACCTGGGCTTTCTCTTGAAAAAGCAGGAACATTGAGAGATCATATTGCGCAGTTAGCAAGGGAAGCTGATCCTAATGAATGATTGGAAACGGCAACATCCAGCCTCCATATTTATTAGTTTTATTAATAATGTTAAACAGATGATTATTACGTTTATCGCGATTTTTATTTTTGGTCAATCGCAAATAACGGGTTCTTTTTACTATTTAATTTTCTTCGGTGCTATTCTGTTATTTTCGATAGGAAGTGGCTTTATTGGTTGGTGGAAATTCAAATATATATTGAGACAAGATGAACTGCAAATTAAACAAGGACTTATTTTCAGGAAAAACAGATTTATTCGGAAGGACCGTATACAAAGCATTGATATCAATGCTAAATTATTACAACGACTGTTCGGTTTAGTCGAAGTAAGAATTGAAACTGCTGGAGGTGGAAATGAGCCAGAGTTTCGAATTGTTGCTTTGAGAAAAGAAGAGGCAGAACAAATAAAGAAACAGTTGTTAAAAAAGTATAAAATGAAAACCAAATTAGAATATGATGAACAATCGGTAAATAATGAAGATTTTAATGAAAAGCTACCTAAGGAAGAGGAAGAAGAGTTCTATTACTCTGATGTAACAGAAACGAAAGAATATCAGCTAGAAGAGGTTTCTGAGGACAAGGAGGAAGAGGAGGAAAAAAAGCCTGAATATCAATGGGAATTAGGTAATCGCCGTCTTTTCGTTGCTGCATTGACTTCTAGTGGAGTTGGGATTGCAGCCACATTTATTGCTGCAATAATGTCGCAAGCTCCTCAGTTTTTACCTGATTGGCTTTTTGAATCGGTTATCGGGTGGTTTTTAGAGTCAAGTGTCCTACTTATAGGCGGAACTATTGTATTTGTACTTCTAACTGCTTGGTTGTTCACATTAGTTGGGACATTGCTTAAATACGGTTTATTTAAGTTAACGAAAATCAAAGACGAGATTCATATATCTCGCGGCGTCATTGATCAGCGTCAACTGACTCTAAATGCGAGTAGAATAACTGCGGTGAGAATTGTTCAGTCGCCTCTAAGACAGCTGTTCCGATATGTTTCCGTGTATGTGGAGAGTGCTGGTGGTGGTACGAAGGAAGAAGACCTCTCAACCGTCTTAATTCCTTTATGCAAGAGGATGGATGTACCTGAGATTTTAAATCAAATAATCCCGGATTTTGCATTTACACCTACCTATGAAGGAATACCTAAGGAAAGTTTACGAAGATACATGATTAAGCTTATCGTTCCGCCAGTAGTAGTTGCAGGTGTAGCGACATATTTTTTACCATATGGTTGGATTGCATTTGTTCTTCCTATTGTAGGGGCAGTTATTGGTTATTTTCAATATAAGTCAGCTGGTATCTCACAGCATAAAGAATTTCTGTGTATAAAAAGCAGAGTCATATCAAAAACAGAGGTTTTTATACCAAGAAAAAGAATTCAGGACATGGAGTCTACTCAAAATGTTCTCCAAAAATTAGATCAATTATATACGATTCATGTCTCTGTACTAACATCAATGATGGGTAAAACATTTTCATTAAGACATATAAGCTTGTCTCAAATTGAAAAAGGGCATATGTGGTATTCCTATCAGGAAGAATTTTTACCATCAGCAGATAAAAAGACATCAACCGACCTCTAATAGGTATGGTTGACGTCTTTTTTTTAAAAGGTATTCGAATTCGCCGCTGTCTTCAGCCTCTTAAACAGAGATCTGTCATGCAAGAACAACTCTATTTCGCTTTAAAGCTACTTTCCATCAACAACAGATTAGTCTTATCCATTAATCGTTTGAAAACTGAGTGGCATAGGTCGTTAGGACACGTTCCCCTTTATCAGAAGTAAACTCAAATCGGTCAAAGGTAACATCTGGTGAGTCATCATCTTTTATTTCCCTTTCGTAGTGATGCTGAACAACGAACTGGGTATCGTTATTAGCATAGGAAAGAAAATTAACACCCTCCAGAGATTGTTTTTTAAATGTATCCAATAACTGGATAAGTAAGGAGTTATGACAATATACAGAATGTTCATGGCCAATCCCAAGCTTCTCTAATCCTCTTTCAAGTGCTAGTAATGAAGGACTCTCCAGTTCATTAACCAAAATACGATAAGGATCAAATTGCGCTTTATTTAAGCGAATGACCGATCCATGACTTAATTCAACTTCTTCATTATCAGTAGTTTCAAATAATAGGCCTTTCACGTATAGAGCAGCTTTCCACTGCCCTTCTGTTTTGATTTCGAATTCAAAAGGGCATCCATCAAGACTGAGTGATTCCTTTTTTTTCTCATCATAGATGAATAGCTTTCTTCCCTTTTTGACAATGTGATAGTAAACATAAACATCCTCAAAAATTAGGTGTTCTGATTTTAATTTTCTGAGCTCTTGTTGAATTCTTGATAATGTTCTGTCCGATTGATCAATTTCATCTTGAATTTGGGTCCATCTGTTCTTCAATGCATGCGCAATGGAAGCTTCGTACGATAGTTTAAAAGGTTCAATTAGGGCTTCTAGCTGTTGTCCTGTGAATTCAATCTCTTGATTGTATGCATGGATCAACGGCTCTACTTCCTCGCCATTTATTTCAAGAGTAGGGTATTCGAATACCCCAACAATAGTGACAAGTCCTTTCCATGGTGTGTTGGGGGGAGCTATAATTTTTTGAAGCACACCAACATATTGACCATGATCACGTGTCTTAACCTTAACCTGTTTCCCAATATATTTTTTACCTTGTTGTCGATTCATAATCAAACCTCACTTCAATCATTCTTTTTGTCAGACAAAGACTAGCTATCACTCTCATATTCCTCTATATCTTTCTTATTATTCTATCATGATTTGTTAACTAACAACAAAGAGTTTTATCAACATAAGTGGATAAATAATGGCTATTAGGTAACTAAACAGCAATTAATAAGGCACCGTTCTGCGGGCTCTGCTTATACCGTTGCTTTAAATGATGGAGTCGCCGCATTTCGCTTCCTTAAGTTTCTCTTTCAAAACAAAAGTGTTTCGAATAAATACACGCAATAAAATGTATAACGTACAGCAAATTTACGTTAAATTTATTTCGCTTTCACATGAGCTTTTTTGATAAATTTCTCCTTTTTGCGAGGTGAAGATTTATTCGCCGGAAATTTAATGATTCAAAAGACCCGGACCTTTTACTTGTGGATTTCATTACAAGTTACTCATAAAAAATGTAGCAGCATGATGCAGACCTTTTAAGACAAGGCTTTGTACACTTATTACAATATATCCCACTTGGAATTGTTGCAAACCGTCATAACTTTGTAAAGCTTCTAACATCTAAATGTAATCCATATTTAGGGACAATGTCTCCTGCTATAAACCGAAAAAGTGTTTATGCTGATTTAATGACCCCCCTTAAAAGTTAAGGGGCACTCGAACAAATATACTGCACACATAGCGAGGTGTTTTATGGTGCTGAAAAATCTAATAGTAAAATCAAATCAAACTGAAGAAATAGAGCAGACTGTTTTATCCATTCAAATGGGCAATCAGGATATTGAAAATTATTTTATAAATAAATATATACCTTTTATTAAAAAAGTAACTGCGGGAGTATGCAAAAGGTACATTAATCCATCAAGAGATGATGAATTTAGTATTGCTATGATTGCCTTTAGTGAAGCAATTCATCACTATTCATCTAATAAAGGAAGTTCATTTTTATCATTTGCTAACCTTGTCATTCGAAGGAGGGTAATTGACTATATTCGAATGGAGCAGCGAAGGAGAACACCTTTGTCGTTTGACTATAAAGATGAAGAGAAAGAAAACATGGAGAACCTTGCAGAAGTAGCAGCTTCTTTTCAAACCTACCACACAAAACTTGAAAAAGAATGCCGTCAAGAGGAAATTTTACATTTTCAAGACAGACTTCAATCATTTGGAATCAAATTAACAGAGGTTGCCAATCAGTGTCCTAAACATTATGATGCTAGAATAAATATGATCGAAATTTCGAGAATTATCATGAAGCATGATGATATACTCCACACACTTTTAGTGAAGAAGAGATTGCCGGTGAATCAACTCATGGCACATATTTCAATGAGTCGAAAAACCATCGAGCGAAATCGTAAATATATTATTGCGATGGTTATTGTATTTAACGAAGATTATTATTATTTGAAAGATTATTTAAAGGAGTGGTTTTGATGCAAAGAGGGGTCGTCATGGAGATCACTAAACGCTATATGATCGTCTTGACGAAAGATGGGGAGTTTATCCGTGCTGAATTAAACTTCGGTGCCGATATTGGGGAAGAAGTGTTGTATTCAAAAATTCCTCTCTACAGTTTTCCTCATTTCTTTAATCAAAAACTATACAGTGTACCATTTGTTTTTCTACTAGTTTTTTTAATTACATTTCCTATCCCTAATTGGTTTGAATCAAATAAGGCTTACGGAGTTGTCTCACTCGACCTCAATTCCACTATTGAGTTAGCAGTTGATCGTAATTATGAGGTTCTATCTATGAACGGATATAATAAAACAGGCGAAGAATTAGTAAATTCGATGGATTCGTCGGTAGAGGGTAAAACTTTAGGTCGAGCAACTACTTTACTATTGAAGGAGGGAATCAAACTCGGAATTATTAAATCCCTTGATTCTATCTTTATTAGTTCATCGGTGGATTTTGATGAAAACTCTAACTGGGGTACGAACTTTTATTCTTGGTCTTCTTCAATAGTGAATGAGTATGGCTTTGTAATCTATCCAATTTATGTTGAAACAGAGGTTAGTGAACAGGCTAAGCAATTATCAATATCACCTATTAAATATGTGCTCCTCGCTCAGCATGAAGACGAAATTGATTTTTCTAATATGACAAACACCTCGATTTCAACTATTGAAAAAGAAGTTGGGAAGTCCGTGACTAATCTAGAGGAGCTTGTGTTCCTTTCCGATCATAACGAAAACATAAGTCCTTGAAAAACCCACATCAATTAATCATATAAGAAAAAAGGCAGAGCCGTCTTTTATTAAATACAGCGTCAGCTTCCGCCGGCTTAAGTAGCACCTACTTAGTGCGTGTAAGTGCTACTCGAAAGGTGGTGGTTTTCCCTTGACAGACGTGGCGTAAAGATAGCTGTCAACTTATACTTTCTTATCTCATATAAAAAAAGATGCAACCTTTTGGTTACATCTCTTTTAGCTTTTTTCATTTTGTTTATACCTTAGCTCATTTAGTTTTAACAGGTGGTTCATTCTATCCATTCGAGTGGCTTGCAAATCTGATGCCTGTCGTTTCAAAAACGTATTCATTGTTGACAAAGTATCTAGTAATTCATGATATTTTTCATGTTTATGCGAATCGGATAAAGACTGATATGTTTTCAAAAGATTAGGAAGATCATGTTGAATCATCCTTTTTAAATGATGCTTCTCTTCCACATTTAGTAGATGATATTCTTCCGTACATCGTTGTAATTCTAAGACTAATTGCTTTAACGATTTAGCAATAGTATCATCGAGTTTTTGATACTGAGAATACGAATGTTTTGCTGAGCTTAGAAGTGCTTTGACTTGATCTTGAACATCCGGAGATGGCGTAATAGATTGCTCGGGTGAAGTAGATTCAGCCAATTGTGACTCACTAGGTACACGTTCTCCTGATAAAGATAAGTCCAGGCGGTGGATATGATGGAATAGCGACTGGAACAAGGGATGTCTTCTAATATTTCTTACGGTTGTTGTTTTTCCACCCATTTGATAATAAATAGTAGAGTCGATAATTTTACCGAAACCATTTTCTGTTTTTACATTTTTTCGATACGTCGTAATATAGACTCTTTTCTTAATTGTTGAAGAAGATTTGTTCGTATCGATCATTTCGATATGGATTTTTTTTTCTTTAATTTTAATTTTATAAGCGAAACCTTGAATACTTCTTTTGAATGTTTTATTTAGGCGAGGCAACTCAGAGAGAGAAGACAGGTCTGAAATAAATTCTTCAAGCTCATAGACGAATTCTTTGGTTTGTTCATTCATTAAGCTTGGTTCTTCTAAGGGTTTCATATAATTAGGAAGTAAAGGGATCACCCAGCTTTGCTCTAATAGTCGCTCACGCCAATTCACGTGGTCACCTCATTCTGTTCCGTTAGTTAAGAAGTTTTTTTTCCATTTGTTTATTTAACTCATCCATTTCAGTAATAAACTTTTTACTGGAATCTATAATACGGCTATTCGATTCTTCCGTCATCTCAATCGCTGCGTATACATCTTCGTAAGCCTTTTTAAATGTTTCTATCGCAATCGCAGGCTCTTCCAATGTTTTAAGTGTTTCTTCTGTATTCGATTTTAGCATTTCAGCATTACTTAAGAGCATGGACTCCGTCGTTTGATTGACATTTTTCACAGCATCGATCACTTTTTTTTGGTTACTTAGTGATAATTGAATAGAGGCTGTGACAGTAATAATATTTTTCGTCATCGTGATCGCGTTGAATATGGCTTCCTCTAGTTTCTCATTATTTTCAACAATAATATCGACAGACGCTAACGATTGCTGTAAAACAAGGACTGCTTGCTGCATGTTCCTGACCCTAGCCAAGACCTTTTGTTGTCCTTTTTGGATAGGGGATGGATCTTCCTGCCACTCATCTTTCTTTAATTCTTCTTCAAGCATGCTATTTAAATGCTTTCCAGTATCAATTTGAGTATTTAACCCAATAATTCTTTCTTTCGCTATATCTTTTAATTGATATAACATGACGGTATCTTCTTGCAAGCGATCTTTGCCGTGTAAGAGAGCTTCTATGATTGTATCTACTTCTGATTCAATCGATTGGTATTTTCTTGCGTATTTTTCAGCTGGACTCTTACGGATAACTTTTGTCATGAATTGCTTGAACTTCCCCTGTTTTAAATGGTTTGGCTCCAAATCAGATACAACATCTTTAAGTTTAGATAACTGATCAGGTAAGTCGTGGTTCGGATCATTCATCATGTCGCTTACAGGACGTCTAAGGGCTTCCAATGATTCCCCTGCTTTTTCTTGTTCTTTCGTTCCTAACTTTCCAATTGACTCAAGAATTTCATGAATATCTTGTTTCTCATATGAGGAGAGATCATTTGGGTTTTGAACATTTTCAGGTGTTTCCTCCGGCTTATTTTCGGCAGTTACTTTTTTATCTTCATTCATATGCAAAACCTCCATTTTTGAGGGTACTGTTTTTTGAGCTTTCTTATTTACGGTAGATCTATGATAAAAGTTTCATTACTACCCTTGTACCCTAAATTATACAGGTATGAAACGAAGGAGACAATTCAAGAGATTAAAAAACAAAGGTTTTTTGTATTGAACTGGGATCACTCTATATTCCTCTATACTTATTATGTACTATTAGATAGAATTCTGATAGAAGTAATTTGTTATCCCATATTGAAATATTGACTATTAGTTTGAGGAGTGAAACGATGTGTTTAATAGGCGTCGCCATTAATGAACATAAGGATTACCCTTTTATCCTAGTTGCAAATAGAGACGAATTTTACAACAGACCAACAAAGGAAGCTCATTATTGGCCGGAGAACCCTTTGATGCTAGCAGGGAAAGACCTTGAAAAAGGGGGAACATGGCTAGGGATTTCCAAAGAAGGAAAACTAGCAGCATTAACAAATTACCGAGAATTAGATGTGAAGCAATATGCTCATTCCCGTGGACAACTGGTTACTTCTTTTATTAACAGTGCTTCTGAATTTGAAAAAATACTAAAAAATAAAAATTGTTATCCCGGTTTTAATCTTTTATATGGTACCACAGAAAAACTGGTATATACTTCTAATAGAGACAATCAAAAGAGAAGTATTACTAAGGGGATTCACGTACTAGCAAATGCTAGTCTGAATTCACCATGGCCAAAAGCTATGGCTTTAAAGAAAGGGCTTCACGAAATATTATCATTATCATCGAATGATGGTTTAGAACAATCATTATTTCAGTTGCTTTCTGATGAAAAGCATTTTAATGACGAATTATTACCGGATACGGGAGTTGGATTAACACTGGAGAGAAAACTTTCACCAATATTCATTAATATCGAAGGTTATGGGACAAGATCTAGTACAGTTATTATGGCAGACCGCAAAGGTAACGTTACTTTTACTGAAAAAGCTCATGCACCTAAATCACATATAAATACCTATGAATTTAAGATTGGTAAAAATACGTTCAATAAAAGGTAGCTTAAAGTGGTGAAAGCTATGGATAGTTAGATAAATACTGGTAAAAGCTCAACATATCAGTTGAAGTTTATCATAGTAATATCCTTAATAAATTTGGATGCAGAATTGGATTGCAATAATTCTGTGAAAAAAATAGACAGTGAGGATGATGATAAAGTGGATTCTAAACAAAAGTTTGATAAGTACAGCTCTATTTATGATTTGAGGTCCCGTGGTGTCTTCTTTGTATCAACTATTGACGGTAACCGTGCTCATTTTCATTTTGGCTGCTGGTCAACGCAATGTTCCCATGAACCTCCTCGCATGTTAACTTGTTTTCCAAAGGAGTTTGAAGGGACAGAAATATTAAAGAAATCCGGTGTGTGGGCATTGAGTATGGTGGCTTCAGATCAGGAAGAATTTCACGATCACTTCTTTTCAGGTGATCAATCGATCAAAGATATTGGTGAAGATAAATTTAAGTATGCGGAAACTGGCTGTCCTATTTTAAAGGATGCCGTCGCTTATTTTGATTGCAAAGTTTCATCTTTAATTGACAACGGGGATTTCATTATTGCCATTGGTGATATTGTACAAGGAGAAGCCTTACATCCGGAAAAGAAAACACTTAATGTTGAATATGTCTCTACTGAACGAAACCAGCATTATCGAAAAGGACCTCTTACACTTCCATATAAAGGCTTTGATTTATAAATAAAAAACATAGAAGATCAAAAATTTTGAGAAATTGTGTACTGGTCTTCGGATTAGAACATGCATACTTATTTGTCATACATGCTCTTTTAGTCAGTAATTAGTGATTTTCGGTTTATCTTAGTATTTTTAGGTTTGCAATGATTGATTTTCCTGATATTTAATCTTTTTATCTTGATATTCTCCTACTATGTATGGTACAAAAGATATAAGTAATATGTCCCTGGTTTTCTGGAACAATGTCGGCGTGTCTTATTTGGATTATGAGTATATAATAAAAGGATGATTAGAATGATAAAATGGATTGGGTTAATAAGTAGTGCTGTGATTGCTGTAACAATTTGGGGTTTGCTGCTATTTACTATTCTCAAAGATGACAATGTCGAAAGCCAGGAGTCACAAGTTGAACTGGAAGAAACAGTACAGGAAGATTTGGAAACAGAAAAAGTAGAAGAAATAGAAGAAGAAATAGTTCCTAAAGAACTAGATCAAGAAGGACCTATAGTTTCGGAGGATACCCTTGAGATCGATGATAAAAATGTTGTTACTGAAGAAACTATGGATAGGTTACCGGAATTATTAAATTCAATGAACATAGACAAAAAAGAGACTATAGTTAAAGTTGTCAAAAACGGCGATGCTATTGCACATGGTAGCGGGGTTTCTATCGACGATATACTCGAAGGTATCCTTCCGGAAGAATAAATGGTGAATTTTGATGTAAATTAGCTTCTAGGAATAGTAAAATCTCTTTGAACCCTTTATAATGTAGTAGAAAGACAAAAGAGATTGTTGTCTATGTTTTAAAAGGGAGGTTCAGCATGGCGAATATAGGTTTCCCAAGTTTAATATTAATTTTAGTGATTGCGTTAATTATTTTTGGTCCGAAGAAGCTTCCGGAGATCGGAAAAGCGATAGGACAAACATTGAAGGAATTCAAAAGTTCTACAAAAGATCTAACAAATGATGACGAATCGTCTAACGATAAAAAGTCAAAGTAACAAGGAAAATTGCTGATGTAATAGGTGTAAGGTGACTTTCATCTTACATCTTTTTCATGTTTAAGGAGAGAAATATCATGTCAGAAGAAAACATGAATATGCTGGATCACTTAGATGAACTGCGTAAAAGAATCATGATTGTTGCCGCAACATTTATCGTCTTATTAATTGCCGTTTTTATTTATGTACAAGATATTTATGAATGGTTTACGAAAGATCTTGATATGCCATTAGCTGTTTTAGGACCTCTTGATATTATTGTTATTTACTTCACCTTAGCAGCTGTATTAGCTTTCGCTTTAACTCTTCCTGTACTTGTATTTCAGATTTGGTTATTTGTAAGACCCGGTTTAACCATGAAAGAGCAAAAGGCTTCGCTAATTTATATTCCAGCATCGTTTATATTATTTTTAGCAGGTCTTGCTTTTGGGTTTTATGTTGTACTGCCTATTGTTCTAAGTTTCTTATTAGAGCTTGGCAGCGGGACATTTGAAACAATGTTTACGGCAGATCGTTACTTTAACTTTGTTCTCCGTATGACATTACCATTCAGTATCTTGTTTGAGATGCCTCTCATTGTAATGTTTTTAACTACAATTGGTTTAATTACACCAGCCGGTATGAAAAAAAACAGGAAATATGCGTATTTTGCGCTCATCGTTTTGAGTGTTTTAATATCTCCACCAGATTTATTATCTGATATCCTAGTAATTATCCCACTTCTTTTCCTTTACGAAGTGAGTATTAGTATGGCTAAACTTGTATACAAGAAAAAAACAAAAAGCGATGACGAGTCAGAGAAACTAGATAATAAATAACCTAAAAAGGATGCCGATTATCGGCATCCTTTTTTAACAGATAAGAATGTATAAGATGACAGTTACCTTTACGCCACACGTATCAAGGGAAACCCCACTCGAGTAGCACCTAAACGTACTACGTAGGTGCTACTCGGGGTGGCGAAAGCTAACGCTCTATTTAATAAAAGACGGCTATGCCGTATTTTGTTATACAGTGATTTAGGTTAACTTAAGATAGTTCAAATCTTTATTTCTTTGTAATGTTTCCAAAGATTTGACTATTTCTTTAATAGAATCTACGTCATTACAATCATAATGGTCGATATCCAAATGTAAAATAGGACATTCTTGAAAAGTACCAATCCATTCCTGATACCTGAAATATAAATCACTCCAAAATTTATCGGGGGTATTTATTTCCATCTCACGCCCACGAGATTGGATGCGCTGCATAATGCTTTCAAACGAGCCATCGATGTAAATTAAAACATCTGGTTTTGGAAAATATGGAGACATAACCATAGCTTCAAACAAGGAGCGGTAGGTATCATAGTCGCGGTTTGTCATATTTCCCTGATTATATTGAAGCTTTGCAAAGATCCCAACATCCTCATAAATACTTCGATCCTGCACATAACCCAAACCTTCTTCGTGCATTTGTTTTTGTTGCTTGAACCTTTCAGCTAGAAAATACATTTGTAAATGAAAAGACCATTTCTTAAAATCATCATAATAATCTTCTAAATACGGATTTCCATCAACCTTCTCGAATGCAGGTTTAAAACCTAGTGCACCCGAAAGTGCGTTGGTTAATGTTGATTTGCCTACACCAACGGTACCGGCTAATGTAATAAGAGATTGTGAATTCAGGTTGTGTTGTATTCGTTTCATAGTTTGCAACTCCATAAAATAATTTTAGAAAAATGATTGGCGTTTCGTTAAAGCATGGTCGATTTGATCGATTATGCGTTGGAAATCATGGTCATTGTGAACAAAATCCATCTCATCGCCATTAAAAGTAAGAATAGGGATATCCGGATAGACCCTCTGGTGATCTTTCATAAATTGTTGATAATCATCAGATAGTTGCTTTAGGTAATTTGGATCCATTGTTTGTTCCATGCTTCGTCCACGTAATTTAATACGGTCTAATAACGTTGGAAGACTAGCATGTAGGTGTACAATAAGATTTGGTTTAGGTAAATCATCTGTAAGGATATTATAAATGCGATTATATTTATCAAAATGGTGATTAACAAGTGTTTGCTTAGCAAATAAATTATTTTTAAAAATATGGTAATCGCTAATTACAGGAAGATCTTTTGCCAAATAGTGATTGTATGTATCTTCTAATTGCTTAAATCTATTACAAAGGAAGAACATTTCTGTTTGAAAACTCCACTCCTCATTGTCTTCATAGAATTTGGTTAAGAATGGATTTTCATCTACTATTTCTTTTAATAAATAATAGTTATATTTTTCAGCTATTCGAGTTGCTAATGAGGTTTTTCCAACTCCTATAGGTCCTTCTATAGCAATGAATGGAGCATCAAATTGAGTACTCACAGCAGAAACCTCCCTTCAAAAATTTTGTCGAATTATAACAGCAACGTTAATTCTACCATATCTGTAGAGTTTTCAAATGCTTTCTAGTAAATTTTTTGCACTAAATGCGATATATTTTCAAAATGTATGTCAAAGAATAATATACCTAGGCGTTTTCCTTAACAACTTTTGTTATTTATAGTAAAATAGTTATAGAAACTTCTTGATTAAGGGGGGGGCGTGTATATGAATACCCAAGTAAAAATAGTAACAGACTCGACATTAGATTTACCTATGGATATTATTAAAAAACTAGATATTACTATCGTACCTCTCACAGTAACTATTGATGGGGAATCTTATTTAGACGGTATTGATATTTCATCATCAGAGTTTTCCAAAATGCTTGTGAACGCAAAAGACGTTCCAGGGAGTTCGCAACCATCAACTGGGCAATTTCTGGAAGTATATGATCGACTTGGTAAGGATGGGAATCCTATTATTTCGATACATATGACGAGTGGCATGAGTGGAACTTTTAATTCTGCTAAAACAGCTTCAGAGATGACAGATCTTGATGTGACTGTTGTAGATTCAAATTTTATTTCTGTAGCATTAGGTTTTCAAGTTCGAGAAGCCGCTGAGATGGCCTTAAAAGGGGCAAATGTTCAAGAAATTTTAGACAGATTAGAACAGGTACGGAAAAATAGTTCACTTTATATCATGGTGGATACATTAGAGTATTTGGCAAAAGGCGGAAGAATTGGAAGAGGACGAGCTCTTTTAGGTTCGTTGTTAAAAATAAAGCCAATAGCCTCTTTAGATGATGGTGTTTACACTCCAATTAACAAAGTTCGTACATATATGCAAATGATTAAATTTATGAAAAAAAAGTTCGAAGAAGAGACTTCAGGTAAAATAGTAAAAGGAGTAGGAATTGCTCAAATAGAGGCAAAAGAATTAGCGATTCAATTAAGAGATGCCCTAAGTCAAATGACTGATTTTGAAGATATATTTATTATTGAAACAACACCCATTGTTAGTACCCACACGGGACCAGGAGCATTGGCATTAATGTATTTTTTTGATGATAAATAATAAAAAGGTCATGACCATGGTTGGGTCATGACCTTTTTTACAGAAAGGTTAAGATAACAGCTCTTCATGCTGCACATATCACAGGGAAACCCACCTCCTTTCGAGTATCACTTATACACACTACGTAGGTGCAACACATGGGGGCGAAAGATCACGTTGTATGTAACAAAAGACGCTATGCGTTTTTCTAAACAAAAAAACACAGATGATTAAAAGGAGATGTTAGCGTTGGAGAGGACCGGACTAGTACTTGAAGGCGGAGGTATGAGAGGTGTTTTTACTGGAGGGATGCTAGAGTTTTTTCTCGAAAAAAATATTCACTTTCCTTATATTGTTGGAGTCTCTGCAGGAGCCTGTAACGCCGCCTCTTATATCTCAAGACAAGCGGGCAGGAATAAATCTATTACTGTAGACTATGCAGACCATCCTGATTATATATCCGTTAAAAGATTAATTCGGTTAGGAGAATTATTCAATATGGATATGATTTTTGATCAGATTCCTAATATCGATAATCCTTTTGATTATAAAGTTTTTTTTGAATCAACTCAGAAGTTTGAAATTGGAGTAACAGATTGTCATAGTGGGGAAACGGTTTATTACGAGAAGCAAGAACTAGGAGATAATTTCAATAAAATACTTCGAGCGTCCTCTTCTCTTCCAATGATTGCACCGATTGTCAGTCACGAAGGAAGTTATTATTTAGATGGTGGGATAAGTGATCCGATCCCAATTAACGAATCACTTAAACATGATAATCGTAAACATATTATTATTTTGACACAGTGCGAGGGTTACCGGAAAAGCCCAACCAAAAGAGGGATGTGGTATTTTAATAGTAAGTACAAAAAATATCCAGGGCTTATTAATGTAGTAAGAAACCGTTCGAATGTTTATAATGCAGCATTAGATAAAGTGAAAAAACTTGAAAAGGAAGGAAAAGCTTTTGTTTTCCGACCGGATCATTTACAAGATGTTGCAAGAGTAGAACGGAATAAAGGGCGTTTACAGGCTTTATATGATCATGGTTATCAGAAAGCAGAAGACCGTTTTGAGGAACTGATGAAATTCTTAGATAACTAATTAGGATTTTACTTTGAACGGGGTTTTAAAGTGGTTTCAGTGTTAAAGATAAGCAAAAAGGGTATGGAAATGTGGCTACGGTCGAGATAAATTAAAAGGAGAGGCTGAGTCATGGTATTAACTGACAAAGAGAAAAAATTACTTATACGAGTGTTAAAAAAAGAAAAAATCAAAGTCTTTGGGAAAAAAGAGAAAAAAGATGATGTATCTGCTTTATTAGACAAATTAGAACAAAGTGTCAGAAACGAGAAGGTAAACAAAGTTAAGCCTTCTAAACTTTAACTAGGAAAATAAAGACATTTAGCACATGAAAAAGAGAGCGAATCCATTAATAATCCTTTTTTCTTTCTTTTATCTAGAATGATTTTCTTGTATACTATAAGTTGGTACATATTGAGAATAATTAAATTTAAATGAGAGTAAATCTTACGCAGGAGATACTTTTAGTTATAAGGAGATTGAATGAATGAAAAAGTTTTGGGAAAAAATTGTCCATTATCATGTGAGAACAGTGATAGTTGTGACAATTATAGTAAATGTATTAATTGCTATTCTTTCTTTTTTACCAGGATACGTAGGGGAACTTCCTAATTGGATTACCCGCTTACCCCTATTAAATGCTAGTATGAATTCTCTTACATTTATTTTTTTACTATTGGCTTTAATAGCGATACTAAAAGGAAAGATTCTACTTCATCAACGGTTTATATACGCAGCTTTTACGACAACCTCGATTTTCCTTATCTCGTATATAACGTTTCACTTCACAGCAGAATCGACTCCTTACGGTGGTACAGGTATACTTGCAATCTTTTATTATGTCATTTTAATTTCACATATTATCTTAGCAGTTGTTATTGTACCATTAGCATTAATGGCCTTTTTCACCGGCATTAAAGATATGCGTGAAACTCATAAAAAATGGGTACACTGGACAATGCCATTGTGGCTTTATGTCAGTGCAACAGGCGTATTAGTTTACGTCATGATTTCTCCATACTACACCTTTTAATAATTGTGCATGTCCAAACGAGTTATTTAACTCGGGACATGCTTTTTTCTTGTTCACATATCTTCTTTTTTTTTGTGCATGCTATGAAAGTGAATTTGACTAAAGAGGAGGAATCCTGTGTGAATCGGACATATCGATTATCTATATTTTTTAGCGTATTTCTTATAATTCTGGTAAGTATATTCTTTCGTTCAGAACATTTGGAACAGTCTGAAGGTACTTCTTCCAACCAAAAAGCAATGAATAATTTACAGGCGGAGGATCTGATAATGACTATCGATTTGTTTATGAATCAAGTCAAGCAAGATTTACTGGGGTGGGAACAGATAAGAAAACAATCTGATAATACAGATTGGATAGTGGAAGAACTGAATCATCATGATCATATTGAAGCATTTGCTGTGCTTGACCGGAATAACAAAAATATAAAAGAAGAAATCGGTGATATTTCAGCGGAGTCTCTCGATAAATTACCTAATGATGAGCAAGATTATCTGGATGAATGGTATACCTCTGATCCATATATTATCAAAGGTTCAAAGAAAATGCTTATCTCCCATCAACAGGAACACGAGCTTATTGTTTCTGAAGTTGATATAAGTTTTGTTGAGCATTTTGTGAAGGATTTTGCGGCTTTATCAGACCGGGAAGGAAGTTTTGTGCTGGGTAATTCAAATATAGATGTTTCATTCGCCAGCCAAGATATGCAAAGCAATGAAAATATTATAAGTAAAAAAGTTCCTGGTTTGGATTGGAATCTGTACCTTGAGTCAGAGCCTTCAAATGAGACAAGAACGGAAGAAAAAAAGGGAGAAGTTGTAGTTACTCTATCTGAAGGTGTTTCCCCGGAGCAATGGGTGGAGGATCATGAGGTTGTTTTGTTAGATCAACTTGATAAAACAATCGTTGTTAGAGACTTAACGAAAAATGCAACGGAAATGATGGATGATTGGTTTGGGGATTCTTCTGTAAAATATATGGAACCAAATTATGTGTATGAAAAGCAGGCTAGTTACAACCATAGTCCAACGAAGAGAGGTGCTATCGGTCAGACAGAAGCAATGTTACCAAATGATGAGTTTTATGATCTCTACCAGTGGAACTTTAAAATGTTGGGTTTAGAAAATGCTTGGGGTTCCACAACCGGAGCCTTTGATGTCCCTGTTGCAATTTTAGACAGTGGGATTGATCCGACACATCTTGATCTAGAACAGCGAATTTCATCTGGATACAATGCATTCGAAGATAATGACTCTTATCAAGATGAAAATGGTCATGGTACGCACGTGGCTGGAATATTTGGGGCTGTGACGAACAATTCCGATGGAGTTGCAGGTGTTACATGGGAAAACCCTATTATGGCTGTAAAGGTGTTGGATCATGATGCATTAGGAAATTCTTTTTCGATTGCGAAAGGGATAAAGTGGGCAACTGATAACGGTGCGAAGGTAATGAATTTAAGCCTTGGCGATGCACATAGCTCCGAAGTATTACATGATGCGATCAAGTATGCCTATAATAATGATGTGGTTATAATTGCAGCCACTGGTAATGAAAACGTAGAAGATGCAATGTTTCCCGCAGGTTATAAAGAAGTTTTGGCTGTAGGTTCTGTTAATCAACAGAATGAACGAAGTGTGTTTTCTAATTATGGAAATCATGTGGATGTTGTTGCTCCTGGTGAACATATTCCTAGTACGTACATGGGGGACGAGTATGTGATGATGAGTGGTACTTCTATGGCAGCCCCACATGTTACAGGAATAGCAGCCCTGTTAAGATCTAAAGAACCGGACTTAACCAACGAAGAAGTTTACCAACGAATTCGAGATACTGCATTAGATCTAGGGGCAGTTGGATTTGATCGTTATTATGGCTATGGCGAAATTGATACAAGCCGGCTATTTGCTAACTAACTATTTGAGTTCTTTCATTTGATAAACCATTAATTTGCTGATGTAAGATAAGCTCGTCTAGTTCTTGCGAACAACGGATGACTCTTCTGGAGGATAAACCATATTTGAATGCGATGAAGTGCAGTTCCTTTCGTTTCGTTTCAATTAAATCTAACATTGCCCTACTCCTTTCCACCATAGAATATATATATTATCTAACAAAATAGTGCAAAATGAAAGTCATTCTCCATAATATGTCAAAAGAATTGCAAAGTATGTCTAATTTTATCTTTTTCGACATTAATTATCGGGTAAAACCTTAGGATACGAGGTAATTTATTATCTGTAGGGCATGATTCTTTGAAAGTCGGTTGTATTTCAACTCTTTTTTATACTAATTGTATAAAGAATGAGTTGATTTTTTAGTTTGGTTGTATTCTCAGCGGATAATATCCTTAAAGGATGAATTTTGTTCAAAATTGCATTACACTTAATCTTAGTAGGAGAACCACTTATTTAAGGCTTCGAGATTTATTGTTAAAATCCCTGCGGTTCCTGCGTTGCTCGTAGGACAAGACCGAACTATAAACGATAGCTTTTGGGATATCTACTTATAAGAAACCGAGGTGATAAAATGATTAAACGAAATCTTTTTATTGGCGGAGAATGGATTGAACCTGAATTTTATCAGGATCTCTACTCCCCATTTACGAATGAGAAAATAGCAGAGGTACCTCTGGCAACAATCCGAGAAGTCGATGCTGCCCTCGAATCTGCACATAATATTAAACGATTGTTTAAGAAAATGCCCGCTCATAAGAGAGCAGATATTTTAGAGAATGTTGTAAATCTTATAGAAGAAAATAGAGAAGAATGTGCCAGGCTTATTGCAATGGAGGCAGCAAAACCGATTCAAATAGCACGTGGAGAAGTAACCAGAACGATGATGACTTATAAATTTGCAAGTGAAGAGGCAAGGAGAATGCCCAATGAATTTATAAATATGGATGCTGCTCCAGGCGGTGAAAACCGTGTTGCCTATACTATCAGAGAGCCTGCGGGAGTAGTCGCTGCAATTACTCCATTCAACTTTCCGATGAATTTAGTGGCCCATAAAGTGGGACCTGCTATTGCGTCAGGTAATCCTGTAGTACTTAAACCGGCTTCACAAACACCTCTCTCAGCATATTTTATAGCGGAACTTTTTGATAAAGCAGGACTTCCTAAAGGGATGTTAAATGTAATAACCGGAAAGGGCAGTGTTGTTGGGGAGGCATTAGTAACGGATTCAAGGACCTCTGTCGTAACCTTCACAGGAAGTGCTGAAGTGGGTATAGCAATGAGAAATAAAGCTGGTTTAAAAAAGATGACATTGGAGCTGGGTTCTAATTCGGCAATTATCATCGATGAGGGAGTAAATCTTGCTGAAATTGTTGATCGAATTGTCACTGGATGTTTTGCATTCCAAGGGCAAGTTTGTATTTCAGTTCAAAGAATTTACGTTCATGAGTCAATTAAGAAGGATTTATTGAAAAAAATGAAAGCTAGACTAGAGGAGTATATTCTCGGAGATCCATTAGATGATGCGACTGAAATGTCAGCAATGATTTCACCCGAAGATAAAGATCGGGTGTTATCCTGGATACATGAAGCAGTAGAGGAAGGTGCTAATGTGATCGCAGGTGGCGAATCCGAAGGTACTATGATCCAACCGACAATCGTGGACAATGTTCACTCTAAAATGAAAGTTTCTTGTGAAGAAATATTTGGACCGGTAGTAACGGTAACTTCTTTCAAAGAATGGCAAGAAGCGATTGATTATGTGAATGATTCTGAATACGGTCTACAGGCTGGCGTTTATACTGAGAATTTGAAACGAGCTTTCTATGCTTCTGAGGAGCTTGAAGTAGGAGGCGTGATGATCAATGACTTTCCATCGTTTCGACTTGACCATATGCCGTATGGTGGCGTAAAAAAAAGCGGAATGGGAAGAGCAGGTATTAAATATGCCATCGAAGAAATGACAGAAATGAAACTTGTAACTTTTAAAAAATAAAAAGACTTTTTAAAGGTTACACCAGAAAGTATAAGATGACAGCTCCTTTACGCCACACGCACAAAAACGGAAAGTGAAATGTAAAAACTAGACTATTGTTTACTACAAGCTTTAGTCTAGTTTTTTTGGTTTTTCTGTGTTGATCAGGCAAAGATTCGTGGGAAACTCCCAGTAAATAGAAATTTACCTATTAATCTACTAACGACATTCTAATCCTTGCTCTATTAATATATATAAAGTGACCCATCCACATACCTTTTGAAAAAACTTTTAAGGAGATGTTTTCATGAAAAAATTTCTTATTCTAAGTATATTAGCAGGTGCCATTTATTTTTCCGTTCCTAGTGAATCTTTTGCATCTTCATACAAAGTGAAAGAAGGAGACAGCCTTTATTTTTTAAGTCAGCGTTATGGTATATCTATCACTGAATTGAAAAACGAAAATGGTCTGTTAACTAACGAAATAATTTCAGGGGACTATCTTGTTATTCCTACTAATGCAAAACATTCTCACACGGTTAAACCTGGGGAATCTTTGTGGAGCATTGCGACAAAGTATGGAATGACGGTTGCACAGCTACAACAGAAAAATTACTTATCATCTTTTATTGTATATCCTGGACAAGCATTAGCTGTATCTGGAAAGGGAGTTAAAATTTCAAATCATGGATTTAGTGAGGAAGAGAGAAACCTATTAGCACGTCTCGTTCAATCTGAAGCTAAAGGGGAACCTTTTAAAGGCAAAGTAGCCGTTGCAGCAGTTGTCTTAAATAGAATGGCGCATAAAGATTTTCCATTCAATATTAAAGAAGTCATATATGAAACGCATGACTCAGGAAGAATATTTGCTTTTGAACCCGTTCAAAATGGAGAAATAACTCGTCATGCAGATCAAGAATCTATCCGAGCGGTCGAAGAAGCAATGAATGGGTATGATCCTACCAATGGGGCAGTTTATTTCTTTAATCCGACTACTTCCACTTCCAAATGGATTGAATCGAGAGTAGTAAGACAACGTATAGGTAATCATGTATTTAGTTTCTAGGGAATACTGAAAAGAGGCATCCAAAATAGGATGCCTCTTTTTAAAGGTGAAAACCTTTTATAATACTAGAATTCTGGTTAAAGAACAAACTAATCATCCATAGAAGATAAATCTCCGGCAGGTTCGTTTAATTCCCATGCTTTTAATACACGACGCATAATTTTACCACTGCGTGTTTTCGGCAGTTTTTCCGTGAATTCAATTTCTTTCGGTACAGCATGTGCGGAAAGTTCAGTTTTTATGAACGTTTTGATTTCTTTCTCCAATTCTTCGGAATACTCATGCGAGGGATTGAGTACAACGAATGCTTTAATAATATGACCTCTAATTTCATCAGGTTTACCGATAACTCCGGCTTCAGCTACAGCTTTGTGTTCGACTAACTTACTTTCAATTTCAAAAGGACCGACACGCTCGCCGGCAGTCATAATTAAGTCATCGTTACGACCTTGGAACCAGAAATATCCGTCTTCATCCATATATGCAGTATCACCGGATACATACCAGCCTTCAAAGGCAAAATATTCATTGAATTTCTCGTCATTTTTCCAAATCTTACGCATTTGAGAAGGCCATCCTTTTTTAATGGCTAGGTTACCCATCTCATTTGGCGGCAGTTTTTTTCCGTTGTTATCAATGATGGCTGCTTCAATACCTGGAAACGGTTTACCCATCGATCCAAGTTTAATAGGCTCACTTAAATAGTTACAAATAAGCATGGCACCTGTTTCTGTCATCCACCAAGTGTCATGAATACGGTGCTTAAAGACCTCCCATCCCCAACGAACTACTTCTGGATTTAGTGGTTCACCGACACTCAGAATGTGACGAATGGAACTTAGATCATATTTTTTAATGACATCTGAAGGTGTCGACATTAACATTCTAAATGCGGTAGGAGCACTATACCAAACTGTGACATTATTTTTCTCAATCGTATCGTACCAATCGTCAGGAGAAAACCTTCCCCCTCGTATGACGTTTGTCGCGCCATTTAACCAAGGTCCGAAAATTCCATAAGAGGTACCCGTTACCCAACCGGGGTCGGCAGTACACCAGTAAATATCATCCTCACGTAAATCTAACACCCATTTTGCGGTTTGGTAATGTTGAATCATTGCTTGATGCACGTGGTAGACACCTTTTGGTTTGCCGGTGGACCCCGATGTATAATGAAGGATAAAGCCATCTTCTAAGTCCATCCATTCAATCGCAGAATCATCATCTGTACACGCTTTCATTTCTTTGGAATAAGAAAAATGTTTTTCATCTGTTTTTACGTCATCACCTACTAGAATTATCTTTTTAAGGTGAGGGAGTTCGTCAACTGGAATACGGGAGACTAGTTCAGGAGTTGTTACGATAACACTTGCTTCGCTATCCTCAAGTCTGCTCTTTACGGCATCTTTCATAAACGCTTCAAAGAGAGGACCTACAACCGCACCCATTTTAATTGCTCCTAAAAGAGCGATGTATAACTCAGGTGCTCGGGGCATGAATATAAAAACTCGATCACCTTTTTCAACATCTAATTTTCGAAACATATGAGCTGCTTGATTTGTTAGTTTTTTTAATTGCTCAAATGTGTAAGTTTCATTGCGGGAAGCATCGGAATATAATAATGCTTTTTTCGCTCCTTTTCCTTCTTTAACATGTCTGTCGATCGATTCATAGGCAATATTAATTTTGGCTGTTTTTGACCAGGTAAACACATCTTTTACATCGTCCCATGAAAAAGATTTTTTTGCAGATTCATAGTTTTGAAGTTGATAGTTACCTTGTTTAGGTTGTAAAATTTTCATGCAGAACACCTCCAAGAAAATACTTTAAATTACTTTCTATAGCAATCATATACCTAATATTCTGATACTTCAAATAAGAACTTATTTAAAGACAGAGAATTTTTTAAGAGATAAGAATGTATAAAATTGGCATCTACCTTCACACCGCGTGTATCAAGGGAAACCCGCCTTTCTTCGAGTAGCACCTTCATGCATTACGTAGGTGCCACTTAGCGCGGTGGAACTAACGCTGTATTTAAGAAAAGACGCTTTGCGTTTTTCTTATAGAATCTCCTTCTTGATTTTTTTCGTAAATCAACGTAGTTTTAAGGGTAGGGAGTGAATAAAATGGATATTTTTACGATACTCATTCTTATTGTAATTGGAATCATCTTATTAAAAGTTGTAGGAGCAGTTTTCAGAATTGTTATTTTTATAGGAGTTATCTTGTTTATTGTTTATATTTTCCAACAATTAGTAAGTTCAGCTGCTGTATACTGAAGGAATTTTTAACTTTATTGTACGTCCTTGATGTAATGGAATGGAAAGACTGTTAGAGAAGTGATTTACTAATAGAGGTCACTGTAATTTATAGGTATAATGATAGTCATTATAGAGTATAACCACCCAAATATTTAAGAGGAGGAATTTAAATGAGCTATAGAGTAGAAAAAGATACACTAGGAGAAGTGAAGGTCCCAAATGAAAAGTGGTGGGGAGCACAAACACAACGCAGTTTAGATAATTTCAAAATTGGTTCTGAAAAAATGCCAAAAGAGATAGTAGAAGCTTTTACCATTCTTAAAGAAGCAACAGCTGCCGCAAACCTTCGTCTGGATAATTTAGAGGAAGTAAAAAGTTTAAAAATTCAATCGGTATGCCAAGAACTTCGTGAAGAGGGTACATATGAACATTTTCCTTTAGTTGTATGGCAAACAGGAAGCGGCACACAATCGAATATGAATATGAATGAAGTTGTTGCATTTAGAGGGAATGAACAATTGGAAAAAGAGGGAAGCAATGCCAGAATTCATCCGAATGATGATGTGAATCGCTCGCAAAGCTCCAATGATACCTTTCCAACAGCAATGCACATTGCTGCTTTAAAAGAAGTCGAAGATCGATTGCTGCCTGCGACACAACGTTTAAGAAAGACGTTTGAACAAAAGGCGGCTTCATTTGAAAATGTCATTAAAATTGGACGTACTCACCTTCAAGACGCTACTCCGCTCACGCTTGGCCAAGAGATGAGTGGTTGGGTACATATGTTAAAGCGTTCTGAAGAAATGATTGCACAATCAAAAACACAGTTAATGCATTTGGCAATTGGTGGAACTGCAGTAGGAACAGGTATTAATGCACATCCTAAGTTTGGTGATTACACTGCAGAAGAAATCAGTAAAATAACTGGGAAAAAGTTCTATTCCTCTGAAAATAAATTTCATGCGCTTACTTCACACGATGAACTCGTATATGCGCACGGAGCAATTAAAGGATTAGCCGCAGATCTAATGAAAATTGCAAACGACGTTCGTTGGCTTGCAAGTGGTCCTCGCTCAGGCATTGGGGAAATTTCCATTCCCGCTAATGAACCAGGAAGCTCGATTATGCCAGGGAAAGTGAATCCAACCCAGTCCGAAGCGTTAACGATGGTTGTTTCTCAAGTTTTTGGTAATGATGCTACGATTGGTTTTGCTGCGAGTCAAGGTAACTTTGAACTTAATGTATTTAAACCAGTGATTATTTATAATTTCCTGCAATCGGTTAGATTATTAAGTGATGCGATGGATTCCTTTAATGATAAGTGTGCAATAGGCATTGAAGTAAATGAAGAAGTAATAGAAAAGCACGTGAAAAACTCACTTATGCTGGTCACGGCTTTAAACCCTTATATTGGTTATGAAAAAGCTGCAGAAATTGCTAAAACTGCATTTAAAGATAATTCGACATTAAAAGAAACTGCAGTAAAACTTGGATATTTAACCGAACAAGAATTTGATGAATACATTAACTTAGAAAAGATGGTTAGACCAACTGAATAATGTAAATACTAAGCGTCTTTTATTGAATGCAGCATGAAGCTAGCTGTCATTTTATACATTGCTAGAAAACATCATGACAACAAAGTGAGGCTAGAATATGAATATCGTTGATTTACATTGTGATGCATTATTGAAGCTTCACATGGATCCAGGAAAATCATTTACAAATGATTCAGACTTGGAAGTGAACGCTGAAAGATTGGTAAAAGGAAATGTGAAATTGCAGTTGTTCGCGATTTTTATTGAGCCGGAGGTTACTAGTCACAAACAATTTCAAGTTGCTCTTGAGCAAATCGATCTTTTTCACCGTGAAGTAGTAGGCAAACATCCTAATATAAAAAAAATTGTCCACTGGTCTGATGTTGCTAAACTAAAGGATGGTGAAATTGGAGCTATTCTGACTCTTGAGGGTGCAGAAGCATTTGGGAATGATCTTGTAAAATTAAGGACCTTATATCAACTCGGAGTAAAGTCTATAGGCCTTACTTGGAACAATGCAAATTTATGCGCTGACGGCGTAGGGGAGCGCAGAGGTGCAGGTTTAACGAAATTAGGGTTTGAAGTGGTGACGATGAATAATCAAGAAAAGGTTTGGACAGACATGTCCCACTTATCAATAAATTCCTTTTGGGATGCAGTCGAGGTAGCCGAGTTTCCAGTTGCAACCCATTCAAATTCCAAAGTGATCTGTGGGGACCGGAGAAATTTGTTAGATGATCAAGCTAAAGCCATTATTGATAAAAAAGGATTTATTGGAATGGTTTTTAATCCCCCATTTTTAAATGGGAAAGAGACAGCCACGATGGACGATGTTTTGAGACATATTGATCACTTCTGCGGTCTGGGAGGATCAAAACACGTTGCATTAGGGTCAGATTTTGATGGTATTACGATGCATGTCAAGGATTTGGAACACGCAGGGAAATATCAAAATCTGGTTAATGAATTGCTAAAAAGATTTACAGAAGAAGAAGTGCGTGGATTTGCATACCAAAATGTCATTGATCGTCTTCCAGTTTAGAAAATGAGTAGCTTCATGGCGGGTTTATGGAAATAACGGGGGCGGGGGAGGTTATTAAAGGACCTTTACCGCTCCCTTTGTTTGCTTTCATAGAGAGAATAGTTAGGCAGCAATTATGCCCTCGCCTACATCAAGTAAAAGATCATGATTAATTAAACCCCAAAAAAGGCTTTATAATTACTACTTTTCTAAATGTTTACTTGGTGATAGGAAAGGTAAGCATATTATAAAGTCTAACTCTGCATGCATGTTATACTTGGTTCATGAATAGCTGTTCGATAATTTCTAAGATGGGAGGCATTCAAAATGGAAACAGGCAATTTAAAGAAAGCAACATTTGCAGGAGGGTGCTTCTGGTGTATGGTTTCACCATTCGATAAGCAACCTGGAATTCATGAAGTTATTTCAGGGTACACAGGAGGACATACAGAAAACCCTTCTTATAAAGAGGTTTGTTCAGAGACAACAGGTCATTTAGAGGCTGTTCAAATTACTTACGATCCGGAAATCTATCCGTTTGAGAAAATTTTAGAATTGTACTGGGGTCAAATAGACCCGACAGATCCAGGCGGTCAATTTCATGATAGAGGCGAATCCTATACCACTGCAATATTTTATCATGATGAGGAACAAAAGGAGCTCGCTGAAAAATCAAAAAATGCACTTCAGCAAAGTGGGAAATTCAAAGATCCGATCGCTACGGTAATTCGCGAAGCGTCCACTTTCTATCCTGCCGAAACGCATCATCAGGATTACTATAAGAAAAACTCCCTTCATTACAAAATGTATCGTAAAGGAAGCGGAAGAGAAGATTTTATTAACAAACATTGGGGGGAATAGCATGAGTAAGAAAGACTTAGAGAAAAAGTTAACACCCATTCAATACAAAGTGACACAGGAAGATGCAACAGAGCCTCCTTTCAAAAATGAATATTGGGACTTCTTTGAAGACGGGCTGTATGTAGACGTCGTTTCAGGTGAAGTACTTTTTAGTTCAAAAGAAAAATTCGATTCTAGTTGTGGCTGGCCAAGTTTTACCGAACCGCTTGAAAAAGAAAAGGTGAAGGAGAAACAAGACAATAGTCTCCGAATGACCCGCACAGAAGTGCGCAGCTCAGAAGGTGACTCTCACCTAGGACATGTGTTTAATGACGGTCCAGGACCAAACGGTTTGCGCTATTGTATTAATTCAGCTTCTTTACGATTTATACCTGTAAAGGATTTGGAAAAAGAAGGGTACAAAGAATATAAATCACTTTTTGAATAAAAAAACCACCAGACCAGTTATTTTAAACTGATCTGGTGGTTTTTTTATTCAACGAAAGGTTGTTTTGAAGAATGACCGTTCGCTTAGAACGTTTTTAGTATCTTATTCGATTAAATGCCGAAGCTACTTCTAGTTTTCTTGGTAAAGCAAAGTCTCCAGGATGTTTCCCTTTAAAAGGAGATAGAGAATCCAATCCATCTCTGGTTATTTCTTCATAAACCTTGTCTATTGCTGTTTTGAGACTTGTTTCTCCATTGGCAACGTTAGCAACACGTTTTACCATATGAGCAATGGCTTGGGTTTGACTTGAATCAACTAACTGTTCAACGTGATGCAATGCGAGGTTGGAATTGCCAATTCTTATCGAGTGTAATCCCTTTGCCTCGACCTTTTCTTTACGATCAAATAACTTCCTAATTTTTTGTAGCTCAAGTTTTCTCTCTTCGTGAGCTGAATAAAAAGCTTCTTTGTTGGACACTTCTTTTTCTCTGGTAGATTTAATTGTATCAGCAAGAAACTTTGCTTCTTTCGTTCGGTCAAAAGGCTTATATTCATCCATCATAATAATATGGTCCGCCACATCAAAGTAGTCACCGGATCCACCTAAAACAAGAACAGTTGAAACTCCTCTTTCTTTGAATAACTGCTGAACTCTGTCAATAAATGGCGTGATCGGTTCTTTGGATTTACTCACAAGCTTTTGCATTCTGCCATCACGAATCATAAAGTTTGTCGCACTTGTATCTTCATCTATTAAAAGGAGTGAAGCATCCATTTCAAGTGCTTCAATAATATTAGCAGACTGTGAAGTACTGCCGCTTGCATCTTCAGATGAAAAACTTGTCGTTTTCTTGCCGAAAGGAAGATCATTAATAAATGGACTAATGTTTACTTTTGTAACAGCACGCCCGTCCTCAGAGCGTATTTTTACTGCATCTTCATCTGTGATGACATATTCCCGGCCATCTTCCAACTGATGATTGTAAACACCACGTTCCATGGCTTGTAATAACGTGCTTTTTCCGTGGTAACCCCCGCCGATTATGAGAGAGATTCCCTTTTTTATTCCCATGCCAGTTTTACTTTTACCAGATGGGAGATTGATTGTTGTCTCATACTCTCTGGGTGATTGAAACATAATAACGGATTCATCCATTAACGGTTTATTACTTACTCCAGATTCTCTGGGTAATCTTGATCCATTCGCAATAAAGGAAATAAGGTTTCTCTTAAACAATTCTTTCCGGATATAAGCCTGATCCTCAGCAAGTAGAAGAGCTTGATTCAGTTTGTCTCTATCGTAATTTCTAACTGTATTTAGGAGAACGGTTGGGATAACTGATGAAAGAAGTGTCGCAGCTTTTTGTCCAAGAATGCGTCTGCCTTGAGCAGGTAAACCTATGGAAAGACGGAATTCTATTCCACCCTCATCTATAGTTACAGCCGTTCGTTGCAATACTTCTTGACCTGGGCAATCAATGGATATTAGTCCACTTTTGCCGGTTCCATGAACGGGGTTCTTTGTATTTAAGATCTGCCGGTGACACTCATGAGCAAAAAAGTGTGTGAGGGCTGTCTCTTTTTGTATGTTATCAAATTTATCAAAGGTTAAATCCACATGGTTTGAAGATATAAAGAAGCGTATTCGAGAAGGTGTTGCAAAGGGATCTCCTTGGACATAATCGACATGCAACGTATAATTTTCTGCATGATATGTTCCTTGTATATCTTTTAAAGATCGATAAGATTTTCCATCTAATTGCTTTAATTTAGCTTGTAATGTATTCATTGTTTCATTCCTTTCATTGTTATTCTATTTCCTTCTTTGAATGTAACCGGAATACAGAAAAATAAACAGTCGAATCATATTGAATTTATTTGATGATTTATCGTTAGGGTAGAAAAAGTATTTTCTCATTACATAATAATCAGTAAAAGAGGCAACCTAAATCTGTTAAACACAATAAAATTTGGTAGGAGTGGAAAAATGAAAAAAAGTTGGCTTATAGTTAGTTTTATTGCAATAGTAGGTTTGATGATGCAGTTTCCAAACTTCACTAGTGCAGATGATACTACGACAGAACAAGCAAAAGCAAGGGTTGTCCACGCGTCACCAAATGCACCTGCAGTGGATGTGTATTTAGATGACGAAAAAATACTTACTGGTATGCAATTCAAGGAGCTAAGTGAATACCACCCATTGGATGAAAAGAGCTATGAGATAAAAATTTATGAAGAAGGGAGCAAACCGAAAAATTCAGAACCTGTGTTAGAAGGCAATATAACAGCAATGGCAGGCGAATCATATACGTTAGCAGTCGGGGGTAAAGTTGACGAACTCCAATTATATGAGATTAAGGATGATAAAGAAGTAAATGAAGAAGAAGCCAAATTAAGAGTGATACACTTATCACCAGATGCCCCTGCTATTGATGTTTTTTCTTTAGATACACCAGTTGTGGCAAATGTTGCTTTCTCAGAGGCTTCTAAATATGAAAACTTAGCAGAGGGAAGCTACTCTCTTGACATAAGACCTGCTGGCCAAGAAAAAGAAATATTTAATATTCCCAATTTGGAGCTTGAAAAAGGTGAAAACTATTCGATTATTGCCTTGGGTCTTCTAAAGGGTGACCCGGCTTTCGATGTCATATTAGCAAAAGATAAGTAAATAAATACTATCAGTGCACTATAAAAATTTATTTTTTTAGTGCACTTTTAATGAATGAAGACAGTGTTAACCGCTTACTAGAACTTCTGCGATACAACAGTTAACATCAATTTGTGACAAATAGTTAGAAAAAAACCTTGTTCTTTCCAGGAGATACTGTATAAAATAATAGTATCTTACTTACACATAGGTGATTAAATGAAATTAATGGATCGAACTTTTTACATAGTAATAGCCAGTGTATTGTGTTGGTGCATCGTACTGTTACCCATTAATCCGTCTGTCAGTAAAGCAGCCTCTGAAACTTTAGTGCAGAGCGAAGCATATGTAGTGATCGATTCCAACAGTGGGAAAGTCCTTAGTAGTAAAAATAAGCTATTAGAAATGTATCCTGCAAGTATTACAAAAATCGTTACGGCAATTATGACAATAGAATCTATAGATATAAACGAAAAGACTACTGTAAGTAACCATGCTGTTCACGCAGATGGAACCAGGGTATATCTTTTAGAAGACGAAGAAATAACAATTGATCAGCTTTTACATGGATTGATGGTCAGTTCAGGAAATGATGCAGGAATCGCTATAGCAGAACATGTTTCGGGTTCTGTGGAGAATTTTGCTCTAGATATGAATCAATTTCTTCGGGAGGAAATTGGTGTGGAAAATACCTCGCTCACAAATCCGCATGGACTTTTTGACGAAAGGCACGTAACGACTGCTCTAGACATGGCCAGAATAAGTGCCTACGCCATGAAAAATGCAAAATTTAGAGAGCTGGTAAATACAGAATCTTATGATTGGGTAGGTGAGGGGTGGGAGACGACATTGTATAATCACCATCCACTTCTAAGAGGTAATGAAGAAGTGATTGGGATAAAAAACGGTTTCGTAACAGAATCCGGTTATACATTGGCTACTGCAGCAATCCAAGAGGATACAGAGGTAATTGTTGTCACACTTAATAGTCCTACTAAAGATATCCTAGTTGATGATACGTTAACACTTCTCAATGAAGCTTTTAGCAAATATGAGACGAAATGGCTTTCTTTTGCCGATAAAGAAACGCTACCAGGCTATATTTACCCTGAATCACTGCCGGTTACGGTCGTTAAAGGGGAGAAAATTCTAACGGGAATATCGGACACTGGAGTTGTCAGTGTTTACGGTGCAGGGAAACGTTTAATAGATAAAGTACAGTTAAATCAAAGGCAAGAGGTTAGATTACCAATTGATTATTTAAATATAGATAAAGATGTAGCGATTAGCCCTATACCTGAAAAAAGTGAGAGTTCATTTATGTCATGGTTAGTAGTAACCGGGTTTCTTTACTTCCCCATGGATAAATAAAGACAGGCACCTTTTCAGGTGTATTATTATAAGATTATAATAGATGTATATGTAATCATTATGGAATGAAAGCGCTTGTCTTTATTCCGTAAATTTCAAACAATTCCTTAAATTCCTTATTGTTTGCGGACCATGACTGGTGTAAAATTTAACTATATAAGAAAAACGGCATAGCCGTCTTTTATTAAATACAGCGTGATCTTTCCCTTGATACTTGTGGCGTAAAGATAGCTGCTAATTTTATAAATTCTTTTAAAAAAGTGGTATATTGATAAAACGTTGATTAAAGACTTTTTGCATAAGAACTCGATGACGGAGTCTGGCAATAAGTCTTTTTTTGTAACAATTTATAAGGTTTTAAGTTTTTAGATATAGTTTCTCCTTCGACAAGAGAGACTTGAATCCACCTTAGCTACTTAGAACATTTTACTTAGCTAAATTAAGTTTTGATTCAGCTAAATAGCTACCTGTAAATATCTATTTATAGGAATAGATGCACAAATTTTTCTGTGTTTAGAAGAAATACATAAATGAAGTCTATCAGGAGGATTGATCAGCATGGAGATGGCGAAAAATATTGCAAAACACTTCATTATATTTTCTTCTCTTCTCGTTGCTACCGTGTTGATTTTAACGTCAGTTGCAGTTTACCTTTGGCAGTCTACAGACGAGGGAAGATTGCCAGCAAAAACTGCAGTAGTGCTTCACGCAATTAATAATAACCTTGTTTCCTTAGACATAAATATTCAAGTACCGCAAATTGTTTCTGGCGGTAGCGGCGGAGGTTCTCCTCTTTTAAAAGAAGACCTTTACATTCCTGTTCAAGGAGATGTCCAAATTCCTATGAGGATGTATCGACCTCAAGGAGAGGGGCCATTTCCAATTATTATTTATTACCATGGCGGTGCCTTTTTAAAGGGATATGGTAATATTGAAACGCATGATAATATTATTCGCTCTTTAGCTTCAAGAACAAAGAGTGTTGTAATAGCGCCTAGTTACCGAGTTGCACCAGAGTATGTTTTTCCTACAGCAATAGAAGATAGTTATTCGGCTCTCATCTGGGGTGTCGAGCAAGCGGAGACTTTTCACGGTGATCCTGAACGAGTGAGTGTTGTAGGAGACAGCGCAGGGGGGAATATTGCAACAGTTGTGTCAATGATGGCTAGAGACCGTAATGGTCCAGACATTATTTCTCAAGTATTAATGTATCCTCTTACAACATTCCAGGATGTTCAATTAGAATCCAGGGATGTCTATGATAGCGGATATTATTTATTATCTAGGCAAGTCATGTATCGGGCAAGAGATTTATATACTCCAGAGGAATTGATGTGGTCGAATCCATATTCATCACCCTTACATGCAGAGGACTTAACGGATTTGCCACCAACACTTATTTTAACTGCAGAATTTGATCCTTTAAGGGATGAAGGTGAAGCGTATGCAGAAAGACTTGCAGAACAGGGGATTCCTGTAAAAGCGACTAGATACCGAGGTGTTATGCACGGGTTTGTCTCTTTTTATGAAGTGATGCAGAGCGGTCGATATGGTCTTCAAGAGGTTTCCAGCTTTCTCAGACAGTCAAATCAAGGAACGCTTCTTGTGAATGATAATTACCAATTACAAGTACGTCAAGCACCTCAAGGACTTGATCGTGTAAGAGAACAAACAGAAGCATTTGCTATTGCTGCCTATTTAATAGGGAGAACAGGTGTAGACCTATTTAACGATCAATAGTGGAGACTAGTTTTGAATAGAAGGAGGAAACATGGAAAAAAGGCTGCGAATTTTCATGATTATTTTTGCTGTTAGTTTATTAGTATTTGTCATTTCATATTACGGCTACTATATGTATATTGGTTTTATGTGGGTTTTAAACGACAGAATGTTAATGTTACTCGTATCCGACGGTCTATTTATTCTTTTTCTACCATTAGCTATAGCGTTACTCCTTCGGTTAAGAAGTGCTTGGTGGTTGACAATGATTCTTTTTACACAGCTGTTTGTTGCGAAGATTATAGCCATCTTTGCAAATCTATTTCTTGTTTTTTCGGGAACTATTGCCGAACCGTTACAATGGTCAGGATATGTCCTTGAGCTTATTTTTATATTTGTATACTTGCTTATCATCATTGTCTTTGCAATGCCATCCATTAGAGATTTTTATACCATGACGTTAACACCTAAACAATGGGTCTGGAGAGTGTTTGCCGGAGCTATGCTGTTGTACATTTTACATTTTTTGATTACAATGGGTACAGTATATTTCGTAAATCCACAAGCGCCTTAATTATTACTGGGGGAACAGAACGATGGAGTCACTTATAAATTCATACACTAAAAACATAGAATTATCAGGGATTAGACAGTTTTTTAATCGTGTCCAAGCTTATCCTGACGCTGTTCAGTTAACATTAGGTCAGCCGGATTTTCCTACGCCAACTCATATTAAAGAGGCTGCTAAGCTCGCGGTGGATAACAATATGACAACCTATACTCCGAATGCCGGCTTATTAGAACTTAGAAGTTGCGCGGTTGATTTTGTTAAAAATAAATATGAATTGGACTATAATCCTGAGAACGAAGTAATCGTAACTGTGGGAGCTTCACAAGGTATTGATATTACAATGAGAACGATCTTAGATCCTGGAGACGAAGTTTTGATTCCTGCCCCTGTTTACCCGGCCTATGAAAATATCATTCGCCTCTGTGGGGCAATACCTGTATTTATTGATACAACGGAATCCGACTTTATTGTTACTGTCTCCCAGTTAAAGGCTCAGCTAACAGAAAAAACAAAAGCTGTTATGTTACCTTATCCTTCAAATCCAACTGGAGCAGTGTTAACAGAGGAAGATCTTACATCTCTAGCAAAGTTTCTATCTGCGCAAGAAATCTTTACAATTACTGATGAAATTTATTCAGAATTGAATTATACAGCAAGGCACCAGTCTATTGCTACATATCCTGGTATGAGAGCGAAGACAATTGTGATCAATGGTTTAAGTAAATCACACTCGATGACTGGGTGGCGAATTGGATTTGTGTTTGCTCCGAAAGAAATTACCCAGCATTTACTTAAAGTTCACCAATATAATGTCAGTTGTGCGAGTTCGATTTCACAATATGCAGCGCTAGAAGCACTTAAGAACGGTCAAGATGATGCTATATCGATGAAAGAAGTGTACAAAAAGAGAAGAGATTTTGTTTTAGCAAGATTAAAAGAAATTGGGATTCCAACAGTTATTCCAAATGGCGCTTTTTACGTACTCCCATCGATTAGGGAATCTGGACTTTCTTCTTTCGATTTTTCAGTAAAACTGTTAGAAGAGCAGGAGTTAGCGGTTGTACCGGGTGATGCCTTTTCTCCTATAGGTGAAGGATATATTCGGCTATCCTACGCATATCATATGGATGAATTAAAAGAAGCACTCCAAAGATTAGAACGTTTTTGGAAAGGAATTGTATGAAGTTATCAAGACTACTCTAATTAAATTATGAGTAGTCTTTAGTGATGCTTTAAAGTATTTAAGAGGGCTAAACTCTGTTAAATACTTTTAACTATAAAAAGGTGATTTAGATTTTAATTAGGAGGGAAAAGATAAAAGACAGAAAAAAACGATTTTTTAGCTGATTTTCAAAGAAAATCTTTGAGGAATGTACAGTATAGTGATAAAATAATTGTGGAAACGCTTTACGATGTTAAAATAGTGTAAAGTTAATTAGTAGTATGTATTTATTCAGCAATGGAGGTAGCGGAAAATGGCAAATCAATCGATTCGATTGAATGAAGGCTGGTCCCAGTTTTTTGGTCCTAACTTGGGATACATGCTCGAACAATATGATGATTATCATGAGGACGCTGAGTTAGTCGAAGAAGAATTAAAGCAGTTTTTTGACAAATGGGGGCCTTATAAAGAAGAGGACGCATCTACAAAAGCAGAGCAGACTGAAGCAAAAAGTGACTATAATGGAAATGTATCTGCTGCTATGAAAGCAATGACGTTGGTAGAATCCATTCGCAGAAATGGACATCTTATGTCGGACATTTCTCCAATTAACTTAGAAGAAAAACCTGAGATATTCAATTTTGAAGACTATGGTATTACCGAAGAACAACTAAAGCAAATTCCTCCCGATTTATTATCACCGTTTAATTCCATTTCATTTAAGGATGGTTTAGAAGCAATTAAGTATTTAAAGAGTGTATATACAAAGAAACTAGCTTTTGAATTTACTCAAGTACATGATTTAGAAGAAAGAAGATGGCTGTTTCAAATGGTTGAGTCTGGAGATTACCTGCCAGAGGTGACCGATGAAAAAAGAAAACAATTACTTAATCGTTTAAATCAAGTAGAAGGCTTTGAACACTACCTTCACAAAACGTTTAAAGGCCAAAAAAGATTTTCTATTGAAGGCTTGGACAATATGGTTCCAATGCTCGATGAAGCTGTCAGAGAATCTGTAGAAGACGGCACAGAAAAAATATTAGTAGGAATGGCTCACCGCGGACGTCTAAATGTGCTTGCTCACGTCTTAGGGAAACCTTATGAACTAATTTTTTCTGAGTTCGTTGATGCCCCGAACAAGGAGTTAGTGCCTTCAGAAGGATCTTTAGGGATTAACTATGGTTGGACAGGTGACGTTAAATATCACCTAGGAGCCAATTTCAGAATTCCAAAAAGCCAATCAAACGCAACGATAACATTAGCAAATAACCCAAGTCACTTGGAGTTTGTTGACCCCGTTGTAGAAGGATTAACGAGAGCTGCTCAAGATGATCGATCAGAACCGGGAGTTCCAAAACATAATAAGAAGAAGGCATTACCAATTTTAATTCACGGAGATGCTGCATTTCCTGGTCAGGGTATTGTCGCAGAAACTTTAAACATAAGTCAATTAAATGGCTATTCTACAGGCGGAACGATCCATGTTATCGCCAATAATATGATTGGTTTCACAACAGTAAGTGGAGATTCAAGGTCAACAAAATACGCCAGTGATCTGGCTAAAGGCTATGAAATTCCTGTTATTCACGTGAATGCTGATGATCCTGAAGCCTGTATTGCTGCGATGCATTTATCTTACTTATACCGAAAAACGTTCCATAAAGATATAGTGATTGATTTAATTGGTTATCGCAGATACGGTCACAACGAAATGGATGAGCCGTTAGCTACTCAACCAAAACTTTATAAATTAATCAAAGAGCATGATACTGCTTTTGAATTATACGGTAAAAAATTAGTAGCTGATAAAATCATTGAAGAAGAAAAATATTACTCCATGCGCGATGAATTTAACGCTAAGATGGATGATCTATATGAAAAAATTAAAAACAACAAACGTGAAACTATCGACGAGACGATGATTCCTCCTTCCTATGTCAGTGATACGCTTGAAGGAATTATAACGAAAGTACCGTTGACTTCTTTACGACAATTAAATCAAGAATTATTAGAATTCCCTAAAGAATTCAATGTCTTTCCAAAGTTAAGAAAAATTCTGGAGCGGAGATTAGAAGCACTTGAGGATGAAGGAAAAGTAGACTGGGCACTTGCGGAAACGCTAGCCTTAGGTACAATCCTGTCTGATGGTATTCCGATAAGAATGACTGGTCAAGACACGGAGAGAGGTACATTCTCTCACCGACATTTGGTATTACACGATTATGATTCTGAAAATATTTATTCACCACTTCATATTATTCCTTCCGCTAAGGCATCTTTTGCTATCCATAACAGCCCTTTGTCTGAAGGAGCCTGTGTAGGATTTGAATACGGTTATAATGTCCAAGCCCCAGAAACACTAACGATCTGGGAGGCACAATATGGTGACTTCTCAAATGGAGCCCAAGTTCTTTTTGACCAATTTATCTCAAGTGGACGAGCAAAGTGGGGGCAAAAGTCGGGACTAGTGTTACTTTTACCACACGGATATGAAGGACAAGGACCGGAACACTCCAGTGGACGAATGGAAAGATTCCTTACCTTGGCAGCCGAAAACAATTGGCATGTAGTTAATTTAACGAAAGCAAGTCAGTATTTTCATTTACTTCGTCGCCAAGCAAGTTTACTTAAGGAAAATGAAATCAGACCATTAGTATTAATGGCACCAAAAAGTTTATTACGAAATGAAAGAGTAGCTTCGAATCCTCTCGAACTAAGTGAAGGAAAATTTGAGCCTATTTTGCCAAATGAAAGATTAGGAAAGAATAAAGATAAAGTCGAACGAATTCTGTTCTGTTCTGGAAAAGTAGCAGTGGATCTTGAAGAAGTCATCGATGAAAAAGAAAAAGAACTTGATTGGCTTCATGTGGTTAGAGTAGAAGAACTGTATCCGTTCCCTATAAAGAAAATTGAAGAATTGTTAAAAGAATATCCGAATCTTGTTCAATTCGTATGGTTGCAGGAAGAACCACAAAACATGGGATCTTGGCATTATGTTTTCCCTTATTTAAAGAAGCTTACACCAACGACAAATACTCCTGTGCACTTTATCGGTCGTAAACGCAGATCAAGTACTGCAGAGGGAGATCCGAAAGTTCATAAAAAAGATCAAGCTCGAATCTTAAGAGAAGCGACAACGAAGAATCTAGAAGGGGGATATAAATAAAATGCTAGAAATCAAAGTTCCAGAATTAGCGGAATCTGTCACAGAAGGAACCGTAGCCGAGTGGTTAAAAAGTCCAGGAGACTACGTTGAAAAAGGCGAGGATATCGTTGAACTAGAAACAGACAAAGTAAATGTTGAAATTGCAGCGGAAGAGGCTGGCGTTTTAAAAGAAACACTTTTTGAACCTGGTGATACTGTCAAGGTCGGAGATGTCATCGCAAGAGTAGACGAATCCGGTAAATCTAGTGGTTCTGAACAAGAGTCTGAAGCTAAAACCGACGCTCCTAAAGAAGAGAAGAAAGCAGAGGAGAAAGTGGAAAGTAAACCAGAACCATCAACTCCTGCTTCTAATTCTGAAGAGTCAACGAATGGAGATCGTCCACTTGCTTCTCCTTCAGCTAGAAAGTACGCAAGAGAAAAAGGAATCAGCTTGAGTGAAATTAGTCCTCGCGATCCCCTAGGCAGAATTCGTAAGGATGACGTTGATGAGCACCAACAAAAGCAGCAAAGTGCAAAAACTAGTGCTCCGGCAACAAGTGCTCCTTCGGCTGAAAAGAAAGATGACCCAGCTAAGCCAGTGGAACGTTTGAAAATGTCACGTCGTCGCAAAACAATTGCTAAGCGTTTAGTGGAGGCACAACAAACTGCTGCTATGCTTACAACATTTAACGAAGTTGATATGACAAACCTGATGGAACTTCGTAAAAGACGTAAAGACAAATTCTTAGAATCTAACGGTGTAAAATTAGGATTTATGTCCTTTTTCACAAAAGCTGTTATTGGTGCTTTGAAGAAATACCCTTACGTAAATGCTGAAATCGATGGTGACGACCTTCTATTGAAAAAATACTATGACATTGGTATGGCAGTCTCTACTGAAGAAGGTTTAGTTGTTCCAGTTGTAAGAGATGCAGATCGCTTGGATTTCGCAGGTATTGAAAAGGAAGTAGGTCGATTGGCTGAAAAGGCGAATGCAAAGAAATTAGCAATTGCTGATCTTACAGGTGGTTCTTTTACAATCACTAATGGTGGTGTCTTTGGTTCCCTATGGTCTACTCCAATCTTAAATGCACCTCAAGCAGGTATTTTAGGAATGCACACGATAAAAATGCGTCCAGTTGCCGTTGAAGACAATAAAATTGAAAACCGTCCAATGATGTATCTTGCATTGTCTTATGATCATCGTGTCATTGATGGTAAAGATGCAGTTGGCTTCCTAGTTAAAGTAAAAGAATTGATTGAAGATCCAGAAACTTTATTATTAGAAGGTTAATTAAGATTGAAGAGAAGGTGCCCCTGAGAGATTCAGGGGCACCTTTTTTGGGTATATAATTTACGACTAGTAGTTTTGAAAAGTGTGTCTATTCTGAAAAAAATATAGTAGTAGGAATTTGAGGTGAAGAAGGTTGAATAAAAGAGTAACAATCGTGGGATCTGGTTTTGGAGGTTTAACTGCGGGAGACCTTTTACAGAAACAAGGCTATAACGTAACTGTCTTGGAAGCTGCAGTGGAGTGGGGTGGCTGTGCTGGTAAATTTCAGCGAAAGGATTTTACTTTTCCAGTAGGCGCTACATTAGCAATGGGATTTGAGAAGAATGGCTTACATAAACAGATTAATGATTACCTTGGATTTAAAACAGAGTCCTATCCTCTTGAGAAGGTGATGGATGTCCGAATTGGCGAAAGAATTATACCGTATCACACTGATCGTGATTTATTTTTAAAAGTGTGGGAGAAAGAGGAACCAAAACATATACAATCGATCAGGAAATTTTTTCAAGAAGTATGGAGTATCGGTCAAATATTGCTAAGACATATGTTACAGTATCCTGTTTTTCCACCTAAATCACGGCAAGAAACTTTCTCCATACTCAGGGGCGTTAAGCCAAATTCTATTCGTCTTCTTCCATACATAGGGAGATCCCTTTCATACTTAGTAAAAAAATATAATCTGGAAAATTGTAAAACTTTTATTCACTTCATTAACGGGGTCCTTATGGATAGTATGCAAACAACGTATGAAGATTGCGAAATTCTAATGGGCGCAACCGCATTGGATATTTATCACCATGGAGCATTTTATGTTGATGGGGGGCTATTTGTGATCAATTCAAAAAGGCGCAATCAAATGAGAGAAGAACGGATTCAATTCAAAGGCTGACGCAATCAACTGAGGGGAAGACGTGATCAATTCAAAAAGACGCAATCAAATGAGAGAAGAACGGATTCAATTCAAAGGCTGACGCAATCAACTGAGGGGAAGACGTGATCAATTCAAATAGACGCAATCAAATGAGAGAAGAACGTGTTCAATTCAAAGGCTGACGCAATCAATTGAGGGGAAGACGTGATCAATTCAGAAAGACGCAATCAAATGAGAGATGAACGTGTTCAATTCGAAGAAAAACGTATTCAATTGAGGAGAAAATAGTTACAATCTAGGCCAGGAAGGTTTTTACTTGAGCCACTGAGTTATCTTTTGAATAAGATTTTTATCAAACTAAGTTCTAGATTTTTATATTAAGTTAATTTCTGTGTTAGACTGATAGAAAATATAAAGAATTTGAGAGGCTTTTTAAAATGACAAAGGCTATATTATTTGATTTGGATGGAACATTATTACCAATGGATACAAATATGTTCGTAGAAAATTATGTAAAAGAATTAGCACCAAAAGTAGCACATATTATCAGTCCTGATGAATTCGTAAAGGCTTTATTCGCAGGTACAGAAGCGATGATGAGAAATTTAGACCCTGAAAAAACAAATGAAAAAGTGTTTGAAGAAACTTTTTTAGAATTAACAACATTGACCCGAGAGGAAATTTGGCCAACTTTAAATGATTTTTACGAGAATACATTTCCTAGCTTTTCTCCTATGTGTGCGCCGACACCGCTTGCCAGGATTGTTGTGGAAGAAGCGATTAATCAAGGTTATCGGGTAGCAGTTGCTACAAATCCAGTATTCCCTAAAGCGGCAATTTACCACCGGCTCAAATGGGCTAACATAGATGACCTTCCATTTGATCTAGTGACTGTATATGAACAAAGTTCTTTTACAAAGCCTCATCCTCAGTATTACCAAGCGATATGTGATCAAATTGGTTTTGATCCAAAAGAATGTATTATGATTGGTAATGACAAGCAAGAAGATATGGCGGCCTCACAAACTGGTATGAAGACTTATTTGGTAGAAGGCTGTGTGATTGATCGGGGAGAACCTGTTTTTTCTATAGATGATTCGGGATCGCTAGAAGATTTATATGAAAGCATAAAGAATAATGAAGGTATGTTCCAAAAGTAATTTCATTATATCCAAAAGGTGCAACTAGAAGGAGTTTAAATTTCTAAAATAATTATTCAAAAAAGGCATTGAAGTGATTTAGCTTCAATGCTTTTTTGCTTTGAAACTACCTTTACTTAAGCTTTCTTGGAAACCTTTTCTTTAATTAACGCTGCTTTGTTACTCATTTTCTTAGCTAGTAAACTATGCGCTAACATACCTAATATGATAATAAATAAGCCGATAATAGCAAGACCACTTGGTAATGGTGTTGAAAGAAGAAGTACTTCCCCGAAAACTACAAAAAATATTTGCGCAGACTGAGTTGCTTCTACTGCTGCTAATTTCCCTTGATCTTTTCGGACTCCATCGGTTGCCATAAAAAATAACGTTGTAGCAATAACACCAGAGCTAATTGCTACGATAAATGTTTGAGAAACCTGGGAAGTGGATGGAGGCCCCACATTAATCATTCCATATACACTTAAAAGTATCCAAAAAGGCAGTGATGCGATTGTCATCCCTAGTACTCGTTGAAAAGTATCAAGTCTACCACCACAAAGTTCCATCATTTTACGATTGCCTAAAGGATAGGCAAAAGCTGCTAATACTACGGGTGCCACGCCAGCTATAAGCATGGTCGTGGTAATAGAGGTTGCATGTTGCCATTGTATTAAAACAACGCCAACTAAAATGATCGAAGAAATAGACAAAGCCTTGAATGGGATCTTATACCTTACTTTTATGTAGCCATCTGCAGTCTGTATTTGTTCATAAAATAAAGGAACGAGCAAAGTTCCAGTAACAATCGTTAGTTGCCATGTTCCAGACACAAGCCACCCAGGTCCAAAAGCAGCTGCATAAGTGATTGGCGCGTAGAACAGTACAAATGCAAAAAAACTCCAGAAAATCCATTTGAAAATATTTTGTCTCATTTCAGTAATTAATTGTTTCAAGTTTTTTCGAAAGAGTACAATAATGAGTAAAAATGGAACCATGAAGAAAAAACGAAGTGACGAACTCCATATCCAACTGCCGCCTGTAAGTTCCATCGATCGATTCAAGATAAACGTTACTGCAAAAAACATTGATGCTAAAACTCCGAGAAGGATTTGCTTCATAATACTCACACTCCACAACCATAGTAAAAAAAGTCTGATTTATTAACACAGTAAACAGTATACTACTTTACTGTCGCTTTTGGTGAATTACTCTACGGTTATAGAAGAAATTTTTCACGTATTAATGTCTTGTCAGTTGCATGTTTATAAAGGGCTTGATTCGAAGAAGAACTGAAAATACTAATTTTTTTACAGGTGCTCTCAATAACGTGAACTACTTTTATCTGTATATCGTGTTTAAGGATAGATGTTATAAGGAATACTTACTATATATTTATTGAAGAAGGAGTTGTTTTAGAAATGACGCAACAGGAATTAAAAAATAAAGTTTTAGATATATTTAAAGAGAACAAAATTGGAACGCTTGCATCAGTTAAAAATAATCGTCCTCATTCAAGGTACATGACGTTTTACAATGAAGAATTTACGCTTTATACACCTACACACAAAAATACTCATAAGGCTGAGGAAATAAAAGAGAATCCTTATGTGCATATTCTACTAGGTTATGAAGGTGAGGGATTAGGGGATAAGTTTATTGAAGTTGAAGGGAAAGCAACAATCTCTAATTCGGATAAACTAAAAGAAGAACTATGGAAAGAAGACTTTGAAAATTGGTTTGATGGAAAAGATGACCCAAATTATATTGTTTTAGAAATCAAACCTTCGATGATTAGATTAATGAATGACGGCAAGGAACCACAAACGATTACATTTTAAAAATATCAAAAAGTATGTCATGAGGAGATTGATATTCCTTATGGCATACTTTTTTTAAGAGAATTCATAAAATTGGCAGCTATCTTTACACCACAAGTATCAAGGGAAATCCACCTCCTTTCGAGTAGCACCTACACGCATTACGTAGGTGCTACTCGGGGGTGGCTAAAGATCACGCTGTATTTAATAAAAGACGCTTTGCATTTTTCTTATAATCTAGTAATAAGCAAGAAATGAAAAACTCAGTATTACTAATCCATTTAGTGTACTGAGTTTATTAGTGATGAAATGACACTTTCAGAATGAACATATAGAAAACTAGACACACTAAAAGGAATGATTTGAGGGTGTATGAAAATTTAAATAGGAGCGTGAACGAATGAAAGCTGTAACTTATCAAGGACCAAATCATGTGGAAGTAAAAAATGTCCCTGACGCAGTAATAGAAGATAAAGAGGATATTATTGTTAAAATTACATCAACAGCTATTTGTGGATCTGATCTTCATCTATATCAAGGAAATATGCCGTTACCGAAAGGATATATCATTGGACATGAGCCGATGGGGATTGTTGAAGAGGTGGGACCTGGCGTAACAAAGCTGAAAAAAGGCGACAGGAGTGATTGTTCCTTTTAATGTTGCGTGTGGTCATTGTGTGTTCTGTGAGAAGGACTTAACAAGTCAATGTGACAACTCAAACCCTCACTATGATTCAGGAGGGTATTTTGGATATACAGAAAAGTTTGGCGATCATCCAGGTGGTCAGGCAGAATATTTAAAGGTGCCTTTTGGCAATTTTACTCCGTTTTTGGTTCCTGAGTCATGTGAACTAGAAGATGAATCGCTCTTATTTTTATCAGATGTCATACCCACTGCTTACTGGAGTGTGGAACATGCTGGTGTTAAAAAAGGAGACACGGTTATTGTTCTTGGTTGTGGACCAATAGGATTAATGACACAAAAATTTGCTTGGATGAAAGGTGCTAAACGAGTTATTGGAGTCGATTATATTGATTATCGATTGAGTCATGCAAAGAAAATGAATAAAGTGGAGGTTTATGATTTTACGAAAGATCCAGATATGGGTGAGACGCTAAAAGAAATCACAAACGGTGGGGCTGACGTGGTGATTGATTGTGTTGGAATGGATGGTAAAAAGTCCCCATTGGAGTTAGTGGAGCAGAAATTAAAGCTGCAAGGAGGAACGCTGGGACCGATCCAAATTGCTACGAAGGCAGTGAGAAAAGCCGGCACCGTGCAAATATCTGGCGTATATGGCAGTAACTATAATAATTTTCCTTTGGGGCCATTTTTTGCAAGAAATATAACTCTAAAAATGGGCCAGGCACCAATAATACCTTATATTCCGATGCTGTACGATAAAATAACAAACGAAGAATTTGATCCGAAAGAAATTATTACACATATTGTTCCGTTAGATCAAGCTGGCAATGCTTATAAAATATTTAATGATCATGAAGACAATTGCATCAAAGTGATTATTAAACCGTAGTTTAACAACTATGGCTTCTTGATATGAAAATAGTAGTAGACACCTTTAATTAAAAAGGTGTCTTTTTTGCAAGACCAGAATTTATAAAATTATTTAATTTATTAAGATTGTTATTTTCTATCGACCAGAGAGGCTCGAATTCGCTCTAGGTTGCTGCTTTGAGCGGGACCTTGGCTATTCAAATCGAACTCTTATTTCCACTAAATCTTGTATCGAACCATCTCTTGCACTTCTTGTAAATACTTGCAGTGTACCTTCTTCTTCAGAGGTTGGTTCAGTGTCAAATGTTACACTTTCTCTGAATCGCCCATAATTCGGTCCTGCATATTCGGCAGTTGTAAAGGTTTCTTCAATAACTTCCGTATTGTTATCATCAACTAGACGGTATAGTACATTCGCTTCAAAGGCTCTTGCAAATCCTTCAATAATAGAATTGTCACGAACGATACTTCCTGGAAAAGGTTGAACAACTACGATGTTTTGTGAAGAAGGTATTGGAATAAGTACTTTAATTCCCTCGTAAATAAGATCTTGGGAGATGGCAGGGCGAGAGCTGTTTGCTAACAAAATTTCTTCGATCGGTACACCAGTAACTTGTGAGATAGAATTCAACGTATCATTTAACTCGACATCGTATGCGAATACCGGCACCCTTAATTGTTGATTCGGAAAAATGATATTAGGATTTTGTACGGTTGGGTTTATTCCAGCTAGAAGCTCCCAATGAGTGGAGAATCGTTGTGCAAGTAATATTAAGTTATCACCTGGCTGTGCCACGTAAAAGGTTTCAGTTGGATCAACTAATTGTCTAGGGATGACTAACACTTGCCCTGTATAAATAACAAAAGGATCTGTAAAAGGTGGATAAAGACCGTTCGCTTGACTGATAGCATCGACATCACTTTCATATCTCACGGCAAGACTGTAAACAGTATCTCCTGGCTGAACAGTATGAATGATATGTGTACCATATTGAATCGCCATGTTCATCACTCCCTTTACTTCATTATTAATAACTATGATGTAACTTTTTGTCCATATGCTAGTCAAAATTCAGCTTAATTTATCAAATGAATTTCCTATTTATGTTAAAATGATATTATTATTAATTATTCAATTAATTTAAAGATGGTTAACTCAGGAGGATAGTGAATGTCAAAGGAAACAGTGATTACTTTGAATGATGTTAGCGTTAGAAGAGGCGAAAAACTTCTTTTAAAAAATATTTCATGGAATGTACATAAAGGACAAAATTGGGCGATCTTAGGATTAAATGGTGCTGGAAAAACAACCCTTTTAAAAATCATTACTTGCTATATGTGGCCAACTCTAGGTTCCGTTGATGTGTTAGGGTATCGTTATGGAAAAGTAAATGTTCATGAACTAAGAAAGTCAATTGGGTGGGTTAGTAATTCTTTGGATCAGCAACTGCAGTCCCATCAAAATGATACAGCGCTTGAAATCGTACTTAGTGGGAAATATGCTTCTGTAGGTTTGTATGATTCTATTACTGAGGATGATAACCATCAAGCAATGGAACTATTAAAGAAATTTGATATTCAACATATAACAAATGAACCTCTCCGTGTTTTTTCCCAGGGAGAACGGAAAAAAGTATTGCTTGCAAGAGCTTGGATGTCAGAATTAAAATTGTTAATTTTAGATGAACCTTGCGCGGGATTGGATATTTACTCAAGGGAAGAGTTCCTGAACACATTGGAAAAGATGACAAAAGAAGAAAATGCACCAACTATTGTTTTCGTAACTCATCATATCGAAGAAATAATCCCTTCGATAACTGATTTACTGTTTATCCATTCAGGGGAAGTGGTAGATTCAGGAACGAAAGAACAAGTTTTAACGGAAAAGAACTTAGAGCAGACATTCCGGGTTCCTTTGAATCTTCATTGGCATAATGAACGACCTTGGATTAGTGTGAAAGCAAAACTTTTATAAAAGTTTAAGGAGTTGAGATGAATTGGGTAAATATACTATTGACGAGTTTATTAATCAAACAAAACAAGATGCAGGGGAAAATAACTTTTTTGAATTAGAAACACCACGTATTTTAGAAGTGAATTTAACAGATTTAGTATGGGCGAAATTAGGGTCAATGGTTTCCTATAGTGGAGATATAAAATTTGAACGCGAAAAGCTGTTGGAACACGGGGCTGGGCGTATGGTTAAAAAAGCATTTACCGGGGAAGCAAGTTCCTTAATGAAAGCACAAGGTCGAGGTCAATTGTATTTAGCAGATGCAGGAAAAAGAATCACTATTCTTGAACTGGACAATGATGTCATCGCGGTTAATGGGAATGATCTTCTTGCATTCGAACCTAGTATTGAGTGGGATATTAAATTGATGAGAAAAATAGCAGGCATGATGTCGGGAGGTTTATTTTACGCGACTCTTCAGGGCAAGGGGCTTGTGGCAATTACGTCACATTTTGAACCGTTGACATTGCCGGTTCGTCCTGGTCTTCCTGTGATGACTGATCCTAGTATGACAGTAGCTTGGTCCGGGCACTTACAACCTGAGATACGAACCGATATGAATTACAGAACGTTATTAGGTAGAGGAAGCGGAGAGTCTTTCCAAATGGAGTTCTCTGGTGAAGGATTTGTCATCGTTCAATCTGCACAAGACTCTTAATACACTATATTAAAAATAAATGATAAAGGAGATAGTGCAATATGGAAAAGTTTTCAGAGAGAATTAGAAAGAAAGCAGATCCGATTTGGCAGGATAACTTTAATCATCCATTCATCAAAGGACTTGCTGATGGTACGCTTCCAATTGAGTCTTTTAAGTATTATGTTCTTCAAGACTCGTATTATTTATCTCATTTTGCAAGGATTCAATGTGCAGGAGGAGCTAAAGCAGAAGATTTTTATACAACCAGCCGAATGGCTATTCATGCTCAAGGCTCGTATGAAGCAGAAATGGCCCTGCACGAAAAGTTTTCTAAGATGTTGAATATATCTGCGGAAGAGTTTGAAAACTTTATGCCTGCTCCTTCAGCGTATGCCTATACTTCACATCTCTATCGTGTGGCATACAATGGGAACCTTGGTGAGATTATTTCTGCACTACTTCCTTGTTATTGGGTGTATTTGGAGATAGGAGATCTATTACAAGGTGCTACTCCAAAAGAGGAAGTGTATCAAGAATGGATCGCTGCTTATGGTGGAGACTGGTTCAGAGATTTGGTAAATGAACAAATCGATCGGTTGGATGAGATTGCCGAGAAAGTTACGGAGAAAGACCGCAATAGAATGGAAGAACATTTTCTTATTAGCAGTCATTATGAGTATGCTTTTTGGGATATGGCATATAACCGAGAAGATTGGACCAGATGATTAATTTAGGATATAAAAAATGATAGAGCAATTTAGTAAAGAGATGGAGGATCGACTCATTCTCTAAATAGGGCCCTGAAAAAGTAAAGATTACTTTTTTCAGGGCCTTGTTTTTTTAAAATGTTGGTGGCCAAAGCTCACACTGTATTTAACAAAAGGCGCTTTTCGTTTTTCTTAAAAGTTAAGAATGTATAAGTTGACAGCTATCTTTACGCCACGCGTGTCAAGGGAAACTCACATCCTTTCGAGTAGCACCTACACGCACTTCGTAGGTGCTACTCGGGGGTGGCTAAAAGATCACACTGTATTTAATAAAAGACGCTACGCGTTTTTATTAGCTTATGAGTTCTCTATTAAGTTGTTCAGGTCAATATCTTGTTCATTTTCGGGGTCATCAAGATGATACACTCTTGCTGTTTCCTGTGAATCATTGACATGTTGGATATATACTCGTGACCCGTTGAATGTAACATTTGCCATAATAGATGACTCAGAAATCTCTATTGCACGTTGCGTATTCATTCATGCACTCCTCCTTAGCATAGTTAATGCAGTCTGTTAAAACAGGATTTCTTTTTATTTTTTACTTAATTAGGGGGAATTATTCCGAACAGGTGAAGATTCTCCACGATCCCATTACTAACTTTGATTTAAAAAGTTTTTTTAGGAAAAAATAAATTTTAACTGATCTTTAAGGAGGTATGTAGATGATTTCAAAGGCAGATGTACAAAAAGCACGTGAAAAAATAAAAGATATGATACATGAAACCCCGCTGGACTTTTCTTATACTTTTAGTGAAATGGCCAACAATTCCGTTTACTTAAAGCTAGAAAATTTACAAAAAACAGGTTCCTTTAAGGTAAGAGGTGCCTATAATAAATTGCTGTCTATGACCGAGAAAGAGCGTGAAAAAGGGGTCATTGCTGCTTCCGCAGGAAACCATGCTCAAGGCGTTGCTTATGCTAGTCGATTAATGAAAATTCCTTGCACAATAGTCATGCCTGAAGGGGCACCTTTAAGTAAAGTTCAAGCAACAAGAGGCTATGGCGCGAAGGTTGAATTAATTGGCGAGAGTTTCAATGATGCTCTTGATTATGCACAAGTACTTCAACAAAAAACAGGTGTCTCTTTTATACATGCTTTTGACGACGATGCCATTATTGCCGGGCAAGGAACGGTAGGATTAGAAATATTGGAGCAATTGCCGGATGTAGAAGCCGTCATTTGTCCGATTGGCGGAGGAGGATTAATTGCAGGAATAGCAACTGCCATAAAAGAAAAGAAACCCGAAGTTAAGATATATGGTATTCAAGCATGTGCCTGTCCGAGTGCACAAAAATCTATAGATGAGCAAAAACCAACCATGATCGAGGCATCGCCAACAATGGCTGATGGTATCGCTGTAAAGAAACCTGGCGAAAGAAATTTTGCAACAATCCAAAAATATGTGGACGACATATACTGTGTTGAAGAAACGGAGATTGCAAGAACAATGCTTACATTATTAGAAAGAAGTAAGCTTCTCGTTGAAGGCTCTGGTGCGTGTGCACTAGCTGCTTTAAGTTATCATAAGATTCCTATCAAGGAAAAAAAGGTCGTTGCATTGGTTAGTGGTGGGAATGTTGATATATCATTTATGTCTAAAATCATCGAGTACGGATTATTAGAAGGCGGTCGATATTTTTCTTTCCATACTCTAATTAAGGATCAGCCTGGAAACCTTCAAAGAGTATTAAAACTCCTAGCTGATTTGGAGGCGAATGTTTTGAACATTAATCAACAACGAGTAGGTGTGAAAGTTTTTCCTGGTCAAACTCTTCTGCAACTTTCGCTTGAGACAAAAGACCACGCTCATATCGAGACGGTGATCGCAACACTAGAGGAACATGGTTACAAAATAACTGTGGTAGGCTAAGTATAAATGGTTACATCCAAAGGCCAAGTGATTAAATTACTTGGTCTTTAAACTTGGTATATTTGCTAAAAACCGAAGTGGAATTACCTATAGAAGGTTTGAATGGACACTTAATTTTAATCTGATGGAGAGTTATCGGTTTAAATGATGGGCATCAAGATTTATAATAGGAAAGAGTGAACTATTGTTAAAGGCGGGATGGCCGGGAGGTACAAGAGTATGGATTCAAAAAAACAAAACGATCAGAGTACTCCAGAGGAAGAACAAAAAAAAGAAGACGAAAGAGTTTTCTTTGATGGAGAACATTATTATACAAAAGAAGAATTTTTTAATCCAGATGATGAAGAGGAAGATCCTAAGCCTAAGAGAAACAAAAAAGGTTTTAAAATAGTCATTGCTTCAGTACTGACACTTGCTTTATTTAGTAATGTGTTTGCAATATGGCCAAAGCTGATAAATCTTCCAGCACTTGAATTTTTAGCAACTTCTCAGGAATTATCTCAAAATGAAGACGTACAAACATATACGGATTCGGTTGTTGTAGTAAGAGGTGGAAATAGCAAAGGGACTGGGTTTTTATTCACGGATGAAGGGCATATTATGACTAATCAACATGTCATTGAAGATGAACCTTTTGTAACAGTCTCGTTTCAGAATGGAGACGGATATCATGCCGAGGTTATAGAAAGTGATGAAGAACTCGATATTGCGATTTTGAAAGTTGAAGAAGTGGAACTAGATCGGCATGTATTAGAATTCGAAGATGCGTGGGATATAGACGAACCTGTTTACGTAATCGGTAATCCATTATTTTTTAATTATATTGCAAATGAAGGTCAATTGCTTGGCGAGACAACCACACAAAACAGAGAAGATCCCGTGCTGATGCTAGATGCACCGGTATATAGAGGTAGTAGCGGTAGTCCTGTCATAAATGAACAAGGAAATGTCGTTGGTGTTATTTTTGCAACGACTCAAGTTGATCATAAGGGTAACGAACAGAAGGTGGGTCTTGCAGTCCCAGTTGAGGATTTTATCGAAGATTTGTCAGTCGGAGAAAATTAAATTTTATGGATTAACGTTTAAGACTTGAATAAATCGTTGAATCTTGAGATAATGGCTGATGGCTTGATATAGATAATAATATAATGATGAATAGATAACGGACATTAATATAAAGTTTTGAAAGTAGGGTTAATTATGAAGAAAGAATCCATTTATGGCTTAACATTTGAACAGCTTACGGATTGGCTGACAGAACGTGGTCAGAAAAAATTCCGTGCGCAACAAGTGTGGGACTGGTTATATAGAAAACGAGTGAAAGCTTTTTCTGACATGGTAAATATAAAAAAAGATTGTGTATTATTATTGGAAGAGAATTTTGTAATCCAAACATTGGAGTTGCACTCCAAGCAGGAATCCAAGGACGGTACGATGAAATTCCTATTCAAACTAGATGACGGAAATCTAATCGAAACAGTATTAATGAGATTTGATTATGGTTCTTCTGTTTGTGTTACTACACAAGTTGGTTGTAATATTGGCTGTAGTTTTTGTGCCAGTGGTCTTTTATCAAAAAGCAGGGACTTGACGAGTGGTGAGATTGTAGAGCAAGTGATGAATGTCCAGCACAATATGGATAGTGTCGGTAAAGAAGAAAGAGTCAGTCATATTGTTGTCATGGGTATTGGTGAACCATTTGATAACTTTGTGAACTTAATGGACTTTATTAGTGTTGTGAACAGTGATCGCGGACTTGGAATTGGTGCTAGACATATCACGGTGTCTACAAGTGGTATAGTGAAGAAAATTTATGAATTTGCAGATGCAGGCATCCAGGTTAATCTTGCTGTCTCATTACATGCTCCTAACAATGAACTCCGTACGAAAATTATGAAAGTGAACCGCGGACAACCAATTGAGAAAGTAATGGAAGCCGTGGATTACTACTTGGAAAAAACAAACAGAAGAATTACATTTGAATATATTTTGTTAGATGGAGTTAATGACAGTGCAGAAACAGCGCATGAACTAGTCGAATTAATCAAGGACAAGAAGCGACTTAGTTATGTGAATTTGATTCCTTACAATCCTGTTGACGAGTATATTCAATATAAACAAAGTAAAAAAGGTTCTATTTTAACGTTTTATGACATTCTTATGAAGAATGGTATTCAATGTGGGGTTCGCCATGAACAAGGGTCTGATATTGATGCGGCCTGTGGCCAGTTAAGAAGTAAGCAGATGAAAAAAGACAGGGAACAAGCAAAAGTATAAATTAAGAAAAACGCGTAGCGTCTTTTCTTAATTACATCGTTATCTTTCGCCACCCCGAGTAGCACCTACGAAGTGCGTGTAGGTGCTACTCGAAAGGAGGGTGGGTTTCCCTTGACACGCGTGGCGTAAAGATAGCTGTCAACTATAAATTCTTAACTTTAAAAAAGGAACTTGGAGATTTTTCTCCAAGTTCCTTTTTTATGTTTTATTTTTGAGCTGAAATAGGACTAACACTTTTTCCCTCTAAAGGTGGATATGTCTTTCTAATAAAGACTGCTAAAATTAACCCTACAAAGGTAACAGAGGTGAGTACTACGAAAGCCATGTTTACCCCGAAGATTTCCGGATATGAGATACCAGGTTGTTCCGCGGCTCGCTCTCCTGCAGTTGTCATTACTGTTACAAGAATAGCAGTTCCTACCGATGCTGCAATTTGTCGCATCGTATTTGTCATCGCTGTTCCGTGTGCAAGCAAACTTTGAGGTAATTCATTTAATCCGGCCGTAGTTACCGGCATCATAACCATAGATAATCCAAACATACGAATCGCATACATTACTGTTAAATACTGCAAGGAAGTTGATTCATCGAGAAAACACAGACCTAATGAAGCCCCTGTAACAATAACCATACCAACTACTGCAAGTACTCTTCCTCCAACTTTATCGAAAATTCTACCTGTAATTGGTGACATGATACCTGTTAAGATAGCACCTGGAAGAAGAACAAGACCAGCTTCAAAGGCAGTGAAATCTAAAATGTCCTGCATATTAAAGAGGAATAAGCGTTTCTGATCCAATAAGGCCCATAAATGCAATTGAGGCCACAACTGTACCAATAGTGAATGTTCTGTATTTAAAGATACGAAATTCCAACATCGGATGCGCCATGCGTAGCTGACGAAGAATAAAGAATACTAGTGAAAGAACCCCTATAATTAACACAATTAAGGTGATTGGACTAGTAAAGCCTACATTTCCTGCGCTTGTAAAAGCATATAACAATCCACCAAAACCAAAGGAAGATAAGATGATGGATATTGGATCTACTTTAGGATTTTTCAATTCGGTTACATTTTTCAAAATAAAGTGAGATACAATGATAATCCCAATGGCTAATGGCAAAATGATTAAAAACAATAGTCTCCATGAATAGTTAGAAGTAATCCATCCAGATAATGCTGGTCCAATTGCTGGGGCAAATGAAATGACTAAACCGATATAACCCATAGCTGCACCACGTTTGTTTACTGGGAATATCATTAGGAAAACTGTTTGCATTAACGGAAGCATAACCCCCGTACCAGTTGATTGAATAATTCTACCGAATAGTAATACTTCAAAGTTAGGAGCTAGACCTGCAACAATGGTTCCTAAGGTAAAAATACTCATTGCAGTGATGAATAATTGTCTTGTCGTAAATTTTTCAATTAGAAAGGCACTGATCGGGATCATAATTCCGTTAACAAGCATAAACACAGTCGTTAACCACTGAGCCGTATTGGCTGTAATATTCATTTCTACCATAATTGGCGGAATGGCAGTGATCATTAGTGTTTGATTTAGAATAGTAATAAAAGAGCCGATGAGGAGCAGTGCTGCTATTAGTGTCTTATTATTTACTTCGGTATTCAAGATGAGTCCTCCTGTTTTACATGGATAATATTTAGTGTGACTAAGTATTTTATAGATCTAAGAAACTATTATACGCTTAGTATTGCTAGTAAACAAATAAAATTAATAAATAAAGCGTACTTTAACATAACTTATTAGATTGTCCTAGTTAAGAAAGCAACTGCATGGAAATATTATTATATTAAAATAGTCATATTTAATGACTAAAAACATGTTTTTTTCCATTGTTTTTACTTCTTATATACGATACTTTTACCTTATAGACATTAAAGAGCTTCTAAATTAGCAGTTTGTTATTCCTGAACCTGGTAGAGAGAGAGAAAAAGGGAGGGTGTAGCGATGCCTAAAATTAAAATGAATCAGGCTCTTGCCTATGCTTGTGTCGTTATTGGAGCCTCGTGTTGGGGCATCGTTGGTTTATTTGTGCAGCAGCTGTACGCGAGTGGTTTTACACCATGGCAAGTAGTGACAATAAGGTTAACAATTTCAAGTTTGATTTTATTTCCAGTATTATTTATTTTGTTTAGACAATATTTAAAGATTGATTGGAAGGATATTCCTTACTTTTTTATTTTAGGTGTTTTTAGTATTGCACTGTTCAATTGGTGTTATTTTGCAGTGATGGAGCGTTCATCAGTAGCAATTGCTGTTGTGTTTGTTTATACGTCACCTGTTTTTGCAGCATTGATAGCACGGATATTGTACAGAGAGAAACTGACATTGCAAAAAAATCTAGCCATTATATTCACCGTTGCTGGTTGTGCCTTAGCCATTGAATTTATTCCCATTGGAGGAATTACAGTTACATTAAGCACGGTTTTACTAGGTTTATTAGCAGGCTTATTTTGTTCTTCTTATAGTATAATCGGAAAACATGTCAGTAGGGCTTATCATCCTGTTACGATTACGTTTTACGCGATGATCTGTGGAAGTGTGTTTATGATACCGACGAGTCAAATATGGAAAAAGACGGAAATGTTGCTAACGGCTGAGATATGGATGCCGATCATGGGGATTTCGGTTATTTCTACAATCCTTGCTTATGTGTTATTTACTCTGGGTCTGTCTTATGTAGAATCCAGTAAAGCAGCAATACTTTCTTCCGCTGAGTTAATTATTTCGGTTTTAGTGAGCATTTACATCTTAAATGAAAGTTTAACTTTTTGGCAAGGATTTGGATTTATATTTGTGGTTGCCTCAGTCGTACTAACTATCTTTTCATTCAAAAAAAGAGCGAGTCAAATTCATTCTATGAAAACGAGTAATAAATCGCTTGAATAAAAAAGAGTACTGGATAAATTATTTATTCAGTGCTTTTTATATATATTAAAAAATTAGGTGTTTAGAGATTGCTTTTTTCTATCGAACAAAGGTGCTCGAAACCGTACCCTCCTTTCGAGTAGCACCTACACGTAATACGTAGTTGCTACTAGGGGGGCGAAAGATCACGCTGTATTTAATAAAAGACGCTACGCGTTTTTCTTAGAAGACTAAATAATTTATCACTTTTTAGCATATTTCTTTGATTTAAGTGAAAAATATATGAAGAAATAATAGTTGGAAAGGAGAGGTATGTATGGTTAATCGAAATGATGTTTGCAAGGCGTGTGAAGGAACAGGAATGTTGTCAGATGACGAAGAATGGCAGTATGTCTGCACGATCTGTGATGGACAAGGAGAAGCTATTGCTGAAAATATTATTCATCCGAAACGAATGAACGTAGATGAAAATAATCGTCTTTTAGATTAAATTATATTGGATTCTTTTTTATAACTACTACTTTCGGATTCCCTTCACCCAGAACCCGCCGAAAAATGCTTTTGTCTCATGTGAGATAATAAATGCGTGAGGATCTAACGCTTTTACAGTTAAATAGAGATTGCGTTCCGATTTTCTTGATGTAAGGATATCCATCATCAGACGCTCACCTTCACGCCCATATGCCACCCAATTTGTTACGCCATAACCTTTGTCCCGGAGTGAGTTTGGAATGTCTGGTTCGTATTCTTTGGTAATAACCGTTACTTTGATATATCCTAAAGCTAATTTTTCTTCAATTTTCATCCCAACGATAACACCTATTCCATAACCAATAGCATAAGCAATTAGATTTTCAGTGCGATCTAAGTTATCCAAGACAATACCTAAGCCAATAATGTACACAAGTATCTCCACAATGCTTAAACCAGCTGCCAGATAACGCCAGCCTTTTAATGTAAGAATCATTCGAATTGTAAAAAGTGTGACGTAAACAATGTTTATAACTAAGATAATAATTACCATACCAACCGCGTTCTCCATGATTAAACTCATTATAATCTCCCTAAAAAATATTCTAACTTTTTCATTTAATATGGTATAAGACGGGATCGGTTACTTATTTATAATTCTTACCAAAAAAATTCCTTGTTTTATAATTACTTCTAACATAAAACGTTTATCCCTTTAAATTAATTTTGATAATTTAATTCTTTCTTACAAACCCTAAGGAAAGATATATAAGAGGAGGTTGAAGTATGGATAAGACAAGGCAAGAAAACTCAGATAAAGTAGCAGAAAAAAGTTATGAACCAGAAGATTACAATCGAACAGATGAATTATCTAAAGGGATGACCATCACACACGAGCAAGTTTCTGACACATTTACCGAGGGAACCGTTGATGGGAAAATTGACGATGTAGAAGAAGATGGGTCATTAAAGTCTCATAATGGAGAAGCGATTCCAAGAGAAGGTTATGAATACAAAAAATATGACCAAAAAACTACAGAAAAATCTTAATTAACTACTTAATCAAAGCATAAAACACGATTCAATAAAAAAGTTTAAGAAGCCTTGATCTTCAGAACGTCGAAGAACCCATGCTGGTTTTGGAAGCATTGGTTCTTCATTTTTATTTAAATTATGCTAATATTATATTTCGCTAATAAATCTTTAAGCGCCGGACGTGTGTTACCATTTGTACCAGTTATTTCAGAGGCAGTTATTAAAGAATTTAAAATTGCTTCTTCTGTGGCTTCTGAAACAGCGTGAAAAGCGATATCGATATCCTCCTCATGTATCACAAAGGAAGAGAGTAGAGTGTTAAGTTTATAATGAGGAACCTTTGTTGCGGTAGAAAAACCAATCACGATATCACCACTGCCAGTAGATAAGGATGATCCTGTAAGGGAAAGTCCGGTGACTGTTCTTTTTAAGATACGATTAAGTTGTCTATCAGAAACTGGAAGGTCCGTAGCGACAATAATCATAATAGAACCTTTATCTTTAACTTCATAAGAAGGATGCAGATGGAAAATTTCTTTGCCGGTCTCTTTACCATTAATGGTCAGATCCTTTAAGACTCCAAAATTAGTGCAGACTAAAACTCCCATCGTATACATTCCATGAGAGAATTGCATAATTCTAGATGAAGAACCGATTCCACCTTGTAATGAAAAACAAACCATTCCAGTTCCTGCACCAACGGAACCTTCTTGAAATTCAGAGGCGGCATTTGAGATCGCCTGAAAAATGTGTTCTTTTTGTATAAAACCTGCTCGAATGTCATTTAGAATCATATCATTGCATTCCCCGACAACTGGGTTAACAGTTCCAGTTGTTTTACCTATGTCGGGATTACTCTTTAACATGTATTCAATTAGAGCATCCACAGCAGTACCGACACTCAAGGTATTTGTAAGTATAATAGGAGTTTCGAGTGTACCGAGTTCATTCAGCTGAAGTGTACCAGTAGTTTTGCCAAAACCATTCATGACATGACAACTTGCAATCATTTTCTCTTTAAATAAATTTCCTTGATGGGGAATGATAGCGGTAACTCCAGTTTGCATGTTTCTATCGCTAAGAGTTGTATGGCCAACCTTCACACCAGGTACATCTGTTATTGCATTTAGTACGCCTGGGCTAAAATCTCCAATATTTACTCCGTAGTTTCTTAACCGTTTCGTGTTTTGCATGTATTCATACTCCTTCCATCATGTTTATTATTCACCAAAAAGAAGGAATAATCCTTTTCTTTTCTATTTAGATGAAAGCTAAAATCAAGATAATTAAAAATTAATAGAACTTGCATGGACTTTTCTGTGAAGACGGTGTATTCTCTAAGTTATGGACATAAGAAGTCAGACAACTTTATGAAAGGGGATACATACATGAAAAAGATTGCTGTATTAACAAGTGGGGGAGATGCACCTGGTATGAACGCTGCAATTAGGGCAGTGGTAAGGGCAGCCGTGTATTATAACATTGAAATTGTTGGAATTACTAGAGGATTTGCTGGATTGATCAAAGGTGAATTAATAGAAATGGAAGCGTCTACTGTTGGAGATATTGTTCATAAAGGTGGTACGATGCTGAAAACAGCTAGATCAGAGGAGTTTAAAACGGAAGAAGGAAGAAAAAAAGCTTATGAAATATTAAGAGAAAATGGGGTGGAGGGCTTAGTCGTGATCGGAGGAGACGGTTCTTTCGCTGGTGCTCAAAAACTCAGTGAAATGGGGATAAACACCATAGGAATTCCCGGAACAATCGATAATGACTTGGCATACACCGAGTATACGATCGGATTTGATACGGCAGTAAACACAGTTTTAGATGCTGTTACAAAAATTCGTGATACATCATCTTCCCATGAAAAAGCAACAATCATTGAAGTTATGGGAAGAAATTGCGGTGATATTGCATTACACGCAGGTCTAGCTGGAGGTGCGGAAAGCATCATTCTTCCAGAGGCCCAATTAGGGATTGAAGATATCGCCAAAAAGCTTAAACAAGGAAAAGAAAGAGGAAAACTTCATCACATTATCATGCTCGCCGAGGGATCTGGCAATGCTTCGCAATTGCAAGAAGAAATTTTAGAGAAAGCCGGTGTCAATGCTCGTGTAACCGTTTTAGGATTTATTCAACGCGGAGGAGACCCGACATCTTTCGATAGAATTATAGCTAGTAAAATGGGCGTGAATGCTGTGGAATTGCTGTTAAAAAATGAATCAAATAAAGTAGTAGGTATAAAAGATAATAAGATCTTTAATATGGATATTACGGAAGCTTTAAACATGAAAAAGCCCTTTGATAACCACATGTATAAGTTAACCGAAATATTATCTGTTTAGTATTAGAGATTTGAACACCTCCTTACGTTTAATCCCTTCTACTAACGTGAATATTAAAGGTATCATGTTTTTGGAGGGAATTAATAAATGAAGCAACAAGAAATACAATTATTAAAAAAAGAACTTTTAAAAATGAAAGAAGAGTTCGAGACCCGATTATCAACTCAAGAGGATAGTAAGGAAAGTGCTGGGGATACTGGAGAACTTTCAAATACTTCTAACCATCCCGGAGATCAAGGAACGGAGTTATTTGATAGACAAAAAGAAATGACTTTAGATAATCATTTGAATGAAACGTTAGAAGAAGCGAGTGAAGCGTTAGAAGCAATTCAAGATGGCACCTACGGTAAATGTGAGAATGTGGGAAGGAAATTCAGTTTGAAAGACTGGAAGCAATACCAACGACAAAGTGGTGCATAGACCACGCGAAAAAACAAACAGAAGAAAACAAACGTCCAGTAGAAGAGGATATAACAAGTCCACTGAAAAAAGGGGATACATCTTATAAGCAAGAGCTGCGACAAGATACTTGGGAAGCTGCGAGTGAGCATGGTACCTCATCAGATACACCAGATGGCACTAGTAAGTAGAGGGTGTGACCAAGTTTTTGGTCACACCCTCTAGACTCTCTAAGCATTTTCTTCGAATTTTTTTACGATACCCACAATGACATTAGTAGCTTTTTCCATATTTTCGACGGAAATAAATTCATACTTACTATGAAAGTTTTCTCCACCGGTAAAAAGGTTCGGAGTAGGTAAACCTTTATAGGAGAGTTGTGATCCATCCGTTCCTCCTCTGATCGGCTCTACAATAGGAGTTATTTCCAATGAAGTCATTACTGAAAAGGCAACATCTACAATTTCTTTTACTGGTTCTATTTTTTCTCGCATATTATAATACTGGTCTTTGATAACTAGTTCAACAGTGTTTTTTCCGAATTTTCTTTGCATGCCTTCCGCGACCCAGCGAATATGCTTTTTTTTGTTTTCGAATTTCTGTTGATCAAAATCACGAATAATATAGTGTAATGTAGTTTTTTCTACATCACCATCCATAGAGAGCAAATGATAGAAACCTTCGTATCCAGCAGTGTGCTCTGGAGCTTGACTCAAAGGAATTTCATCATGAAAGTTCATTGCAAGCTTCATGGAATTTGTCATTTTGTTTTTTGCTGTGCCGGGATGAACGTTATTGCCATGAAAGATAACTTCGGCAGAAGCAGCATTAAAACTTTCATATTGAAGTTCACCTATGGGACCACCGTCTACAGTATAAGCAAAAGATGCCCCGAATTTTTCTACGTCAAACTTATGTGGTCCACGTCCAATTTCTTCGTCAGGCGTAAATGCTATACGAATTTTTCCATGCTTAATCTCGGGATTAGCAATTAGAAATTCAAGTGCAGTCATAATTTCTGCAATTCCTGCTTTGTTATCCGCGCCTAAAAGCGTATTCCCATCTGTAGTAATCAGTGTATGTCCGATGTAATTTTGAAGGTTTGGAAACTTATTAGGTTCAAGGATGATAGATTTCTCTTTATTTAACACGATCTCACTGCCATCATAATTCTTTACTAGCTGAGGGCGAACATTCGTACCAGTAAAATCAGTGGCGGTGTCTAGATGAGCAAGAAAGCCAATTACTGGAACATCTTTCTCTGTATTTGAAGCGAGCGAGGCCATCACGTAACCGTAATCATCTATGTGTACATCTTTCATACCAATTGTATGTAATTCTGCAACTAACATTCTTGCAAGTTCCCACTGTCCATCAGTAGAGGGACAAACTTCATTCGACAAGTCTGATTGCGTGTCTATTTTTGCATATGCAGTTAACCTTTCAATCAATGTTTGTTTCATCTATTCTCAGCTCCATTTATTATATTTAAGATATGTATAACTAAATAATACTCTCTATTGTGTAATAGAACAAATACTAATTTTAAAAATGAAGGAACCCAGTAACATTCTACTCGAGATAATTGGAAAATTATCTTGATTTTTAAGAAATTCTACCCTCCCGTTCTAAGTTGAGCGTTATCTTTCTATACTATGATTACGTAACGTTACAATCCATCAAGAAAGGATGAGCACACATTGAGAATGATGAGTGACTCTTACTTCACATTATTAGCCAAAACTCAAGCAATAAGTATTGAGCCCAAAAATCGACGTGTCAAACTTTATCACCTCCCGAACAACATCAACATGAGAGAAACAATGGATGAATGTGAAGTGTTGGGAAGGAATGAGGGATGTGATAAAATTATTTTTTATGTTCGAAAAGAAGATAGGGATAAGTTAACGGGAAATAAAGTTTACCAGGAGGGCGTTATTCGTGGTTTTTTTCGTGGGATCGATGCGTTCATCTATGCGATGTTTCTAAATCCTGTTAGGGAGCATTCCATTGATTGGAAACAAAACAAGAAGGTTATGGAGCTTATAGAGAATGATCATAAGAAAACGAAACACATGCGTTTACCTGATGGCTATTTCATGAGGAGTGCAACGAAACAGGATGCGTTGCAGATGGCAAGGGTGTATGATACTGTATTTAAAACGTATCCGACTCCTATGAATGATTCAAAATATATCCAGACTATGATGGATGATAATGTATATTTCACCATCGTTGAATATGACGGTCAAGTTGTTAGCTCAAGTGCAGCAGACTATTTACCCGCTTTTAATTCAGCTGAAATGACCGACTGTGCAACATTAGTTGAACATAGGAATAAAGGTTTACTAAACATTCAGTTTGCTCATCTTGCTGAACACATGAAAGACATAGGCTTACAAACTCTATTTTGTTATGCCCGTTCTATATCAGTAGGTATGAATTTAATCAATGTCAGAAATGGTTTCTCATTCGGTGGTAGAATGATTCAAAATAGCAATATAGACGGACGTTTAGAATGTATGAACATATGGTATAAAAACCTTAAGTCCCCGGTGAGAGATTAAAATACCGGAGACTTAGTTTTACTTTATCATGATTAGTTACACCCAATTGTACTCTTGGCCCCAGCTCTCCCGGGCAAGTGTTTCTATTTCTTTTACAATGTCATCTTTAACAGCAAATGCATCCCCTTGCTCATAAGGATTGTAGTGAAAAGCATATAATCGTGAGACAAATTCATGGAAGGGCAAGGATGATTCTCCTTCAATTTCTCCGTGATCGGAGACAGATGGCTTTATTCCTTGTCCCCAGTTTTGTGAACTGTCGTTATTTGGATTATAAAAATATACGCGGTACTTCTCATTAGGATCTTTTTTGATACGTTGAATTGAAATCGCATGGAATCCGAGCATTTTCCCATACACCGTTGTAATACATATACCCACTGGATTAGGATAAATCATTTCGTAACCCTCATTGTAATCGGGGTGGTGAGTGGCATAAAAGAGCCGTACAAAGGATGCGTAATCTGTAACATTTCCTGTAAGGTGTTCAAACACTTTGCTAAAACCAATTGGGATCCATTCGCCATAAAAAGCGGGATTGACCCACTTATGAGCATCGTCACCTCGAAACTTAACTCTACCTACCATATCCGCGTAAATTTTATCAAGATGAGGCACTAAGATTAAAGAAACTGGGTCAAGTTCTTTATGAAGTTCTGGAGCTAAACCACCGGTCAGGTTTTTAGAATTAATCGTTTCCCCTTCGAATGAGACGTGAATATCTCCATCTCGAGCTGCTCTGGGGATAAGTTCTAACAAATAGCCAGGATCATGAAGGGACCAAAGACTCAAGGCTCTCGCACTTTGGCAAGTTGGATTTAACCCTTGACCAATGCCTAAAGGTTGACCTAATACACTAATCGTGCCAGCGACCATCACATCATTGGCAGTTAAGCCCTCGTGTTTAGAAAAATTCTCTAATAATGTTTCACGAACATCTGGTTGTAGATCTAGATCAATGAGTCTCCTTAATCCAGGAGGAACTGGGTTATAAGAAAGCACACTTCGTTCTAGCATACGAGCTAATCCATATAAAGATTGATGTGTCGGAGGATGGATGGCAGCTTTGATTAGCTGATGTACTAGTTCTGCGTTAGCTTCTAGACTGGCTTTTCCTTTATTGTTTAATGCAAGAGCTATTGGTAGTAACTTAGGATTAGAACGATTAAGATGACGAACTAAAATTACGTGATAGGGAGAGACAAGCCCTGTTTTTTGCATAGATTGACCAAAAGCATCTGCTTCGTTTTTCAAGCTTTCTTCCGGTATATTTTTAATCTTTGTCCGGTAATCACTAAATTCAGGATACTCCTGACTAATAGGGGTCAGATCACTAATAGCTTCATGATAGGTATTAATGTCGTGAAGAACCTCTTTGTCTAGGTCTTCATGGGTAAGCTGTTTGGCTTTCTGTATCATTACAAGAATCCGATTAACCATGATTGGTCTTTGGACAGTTAAACGTCTAATTTCATTCAATAGCGTTTTTGAAATAGATTTCAAAGACAAGACATCTGACATTAACTTGAACAAACGTTGGGCGCGTTCGGTTTCTTTACCCTGCTCAATTTTAGCGTCTTCCGATTCTTCTGGGAAAATAAAATCGAGATTCATGGCCATTACCTCATGCAAGTATTCTCTTGCACTCTCAGATGAAACGTTATCATTTTTATATTTTTCTTCAGCTAACGATAACATTCTTAGTTCACTCAAGAGTGTTACGATTGATTCTACGCCGTCAATTCTTAAGGAACCGTTGACTAAATTAGGTTGTAATTTCGAAGGATCCTCCCAAGGCCCTCCTTCAAAAACACCTGCTTCATCAAATCGTTCGGCATAATTGTAAACAGTTTTAATCCCTTCCATAGTACATACTAGTCGACTAGCTTCTTGGAAAAAGTTATTTTGGTATATATTTTTAGCGAAAGGTTGAGCCTCATTTAATACTTCAAATGCATGAATAAACCGTTCGGATTTATTTTCTGATTTTGTTTTAGTTTCCATAACTATATGCACATCCTTTGTCTCTTCTTATTGATTCATCTGAATTATACGTAAAAATTATGATTCACATATTTCAGCAGAGGTTGTTTTACATGTTCGCTATTCAGATGATGAAAAAAAACAATGCCATCTGGTGTACCATATCCTTCCATTTCTGGAACTTTACGTTCAGCCGTAGCGAACATATCGTGTTTATCAAAACCAGGTTGTTCTTCAAGATCAAGAGGAATATTTAGTCCTTTTACATTTTTTACACGAGGATAAACCATTAAGCTTCCAGCATAACCCTTTGGCTTTTTTTCGTCAGGGAAGAAGTTGCGTAACTCTTCTTCTGTTGTCTTTGGATCACTGCAAAGAATATAACCTTTAAATGGATTGAAATTATACGTTTTTTGAATTAAATCAAAAATATTTCCACCTGGAATTCGATAAGCTACTTCAATAAACTTTAGATTTCCAGTATCAGTAATGAAAAATTCAGGGTGGATATGTCCAAATTCAATTTCAAAACCCTCAATCAATTGTTCAACAGCTCTTCGAATTTCAGGGCGTTTCTTTTCAATAATAGGAGTGGGTGGTGCCATCATGGAATATCCAAATACCACATATTCCGTTATGTTTAAGAATTGTATTTTTCCTTTATGAATAAATACTTCACAAGATACCTCTACACCATCTAAATTACTTTCCAAGAGGCATGGAAAATCGTAATCTGATAAATGTTTTTCAATATCCTCATTATTTGATATGACACGATGACCGACATCGCCTGCCTTGTCGAATGCTTTGACATGAATTGGTTCATTTACATCACCATCTTGTTTCAAGAGTACATCATTCATTCTCTTTAAAAACTCATGTACATCCTCTTTGTTTCGAGCTTCCTCAAATACCCCCATGCTAAGTCCACTCAATTGTGCTCTCCTTTTCATTTTCCCCTTATGTCGAAATAGAAGGGAATGGTGAAATATCCGGAATTCATCTTTCAATCGTGCGTTTAATGCTCCTGACCACTCAACGGTCGTTTCAAAAAGAGGGACTGTTACTTCCACATGATGTTCTTTTAATTTTTCGAATAACTCCTTTGATGCGTCATAAATATCTTCCATGGGGGTTTTGTTATATTTGTCAAAATCCCAACTAACAAATGGAATGTCGTATTTATTCGCATAATTTTCCCAATCGGGTGGTCCGACTACTAAATATGGTTTTTTTAACTGGTCTACGGCTTCAATCATTGGAATACTCCAACCGATAATTCCTATTGTTCCTTTTTTACTTTCCTGCTTTTCATGATGTTGCATTTTTTTCCGAGTTTGTTTTGCTTTACTCACTGCAAGACCTCCCTATTCAAAATTTGACTTATATAGACAACGCATTCATAGAAAATTAAAAGATGCTGAGTTCTATGTTGTTTCGGCACCAATTATTTTCCTGAATTAACACTTTCTATTGTGATCGAATGGACTGTAATTATACTCATATACAATAAAGAAAAACATAACAATAAATCTAAAAAATATACCGTTAAAACTGGGAATTGATTCAATGAAATTATTCATATCAAATAAACAATAGTCCATCTGTGAAAGAATAAAGGGATAAACTACCGCAAATATCATTTTGGTTGAATCACATTCACAATAAAAATGGAATAAGTGTATATAGAATAGCAGTGATTCCTGCAGCAATCAGGGCTGGCTTTAATTTAAAATGGGCATAGTCGATAACTGAAAGGCCTAATATTTTAGAAATAGTAACGGTATCATCACTTAAAGGTGATGCAAAAGCCCCGAAAGAACCACTAGCAAAAACAGCTCCAATGACAAGTGGCAGACTTACATCTGCTGCAAAGGAAAGAGAAACGCCAAGGGGCATTAATATTCCCCATGCGCCCCATGCTGAACCGATAAAGTAAGAGATCATGGCTCCAAAAAGAAATAGCAATGGAGCGATAAACATATGAGGAATCCATTCTGTGTTGGCTGTTATAAAACTGGAGAATCCTAAATCATCAGTAGCGGAAGATAATCCCCATACAACAGATAAAAGTACAATAACAGACATTAATTCATTTCCACCTAATAAAAAACTGTCCACTAATACTGTTAATTTAAAACGTTGAAAAAGATATAAAATGATACTCAAAAAAACAGTAATTAAAAGGGCAACAACCATCGCTTGCAGAACATCAGCTTCTATAAAAGCTTGAAAAAAGTTTACGCCCTCTCCCATGCCATCCCACCAGGTGAGAAACAGTGTGAATCCAATAACTGAAATAAGCGGAAAAATTAAATTCCATGGTCTGTTTGGTAACTCTTTAGAAACGGATGGATGACAGTCATGCCAATCTGCTTCCGATTCAGATTCAGAACCTTCAATATCTGTAGGAGCATCTGACTTTGAGTGGTGAAAAAAACTTAAATATATACCTAGTAAAATGATCACAAAGGCAAAGAAATTAAAAGGAATGCTGCGAATAAATAACGAGTAAGGATCGATATCACTGCCTACATTCTCCACAGAAACTTGGATCACAGATACCATATAACCAACAAAGGCTGTTGCTACTGGTATCAATACAATCACAGGTGTTGCAGTTGTTTCAATAACAAAACCGAGCTCTTTCGTAGACATTTTTATCTCCTTTAAAAGAGCTTTCATAATAGGAGCAATCGTCACAAAGCGAAATGTAGGTGCACTGAATGTTCCTATTGTAGAAACATAGGTGAGAATGAGGGCCTGTTTTTTAGTCTTGATCTTTTCGGCGGCAAGTTCTACAAATCCTCTGATCCCTCCTGTTATTTTAATGATTCCAACAAGACCGGAAAATGCATAAAGAAAGACAATGATTTTAATATTGTTTTCATCAATTAAGGCTTGAACTAGATATGTAAGCATCGTTTGAATACCACCAAGATAACTAGGATCAGCTAAATAGGATCCAACAAGAAGGCCAATAATAAGTGCTGGCAGAACTTGTTTTGTAAACATTGCTATAGGTATTACTAATAAAAAAGGTATTATAGATAGCCAACTGGCTTCCATGCTGCATTCCACCCATCGATGTACTCTTTCAAACATTTACTTAGCATGTGACTTAACATTAAAATTATGTATCATCGATAATTATGAAGGCGCCAATTAACTAAAGGTTATGCTATAAAGTGGATGAATCTTAAACTAGAAGGGGTTCTATGTGAAGACTGAAAAGATAAAAGAGAGAGAAGTTACAAAGGTGATGTGATGGCGGGAATCTTTAAGGAAAAGGTGTACAGTGGATGACGGCAGACGGGGATATAAGGATTAGAAGCCACTCAACCATTTTCCAAGTATGAGCTAAAGTACACAGACGCATACTACCTATAAAAGGAGGCTGAAAATGGGAAGAGACAGGCAAGAAAAAAAGCTGAAAGAGTCACACAGGGTTGAGTCTGATCGGGATCAAAAGTTAGAGCACAAAGGTGCTACAAAGCTAGAGGGGCCAGGAGCAGCTAGAAGAAGAAACAAAGAATAATTTACAGCGTCAATTAAAAAAACTTTCTGTAAGTAAATCTTACAGAAAGTTTATAGACAAATGAACAACTATTTCCTGGCTGATTGTCTGAATCAAGTCAGGGTACAAAAATTTACGTTGTAACAGTACTATTTACAAAACTTTATAATTAACTTCCCATTTTACGGCGCATACTGGCAGTTTGTTTAGGCTGTTGGCTCGTCATTTTTTTCGTATTACCAAGGGAGTTATTTGTTTGTTGATTTGAACTGTTTTTTTGCTTTTTCTTTTCTAACTGCTGTCTCATTGCTTCTTGCAAATTAATTTTCTTTTTTGGGGTTTCCATGTTTTTGTCTCTCCTTATAATATAAGAACTCTTTTCATTATAATACAATTTATTCGAAATAGGTGATAAATTTTGATTCAATTATGTCCTTATTAGTATCTCCATATATGGGGAGTTTTATTAGCGCATCACACTGCCACCCGATATCTTCATGGATTCGCCTACAATATTTTCAGCCGCGTCAGTTAATAGAAAGATAATACTATTTGCTACTTCCTCTGGACCTGTAATTCTTTTTGAAGGTAATCTGTTATTTACTATCTCCAATTGTTTTTCATAGCTTCGATTTTCTTGTTTAGCTTTCTTCTCAATTGCTCCACGACCCATTTCCGTATCTACAAAGCCGGGACATATCGCGTTGACTCGAATAGAATGTTCAATTGCTTCTAACGCAAAGGATTGAGTGAACCCAATTAAGGCAAATTTAGAAGCACTATATGCCGTGTTCCCATAAGTACCTCTTAGTCCGGAAAGGGAAGAGATGTTCACGATGGAACCTTTTTGCTTTTTTATCATCTCGCGGTAAACGAGTTGAGTAAGCAGAACGGTAGACGTGTAGTTGACATCCATCACTTCACGAAGATCATCTTCTCTGATTTGCTCCATCGTGTCTCCTCCAACAATGCCAGCTGAATTAACGAGACCTGTAATGGGACCATTATGCTTCACAGTTTTCTCCACAAGGTTGATTCGATCCTGTTCTTTTGCTATATTTGCCGAAATAATATTTACTCTTGCTTGATCATTAATAGACTGACATTCTTGCTTTAAATTCTGTAATTTAGCTTCATTTCTTCCAGTAATCGTTACATGTCCACCACATTTTACAACTTCAATTGCAGTGACATAACCAATACCACCAGTAGCTCCAGTTATCAAAATATGTTCATCTTTCAGTGCATCTTTATCAAAAATACTCATTACATTCACCAGCCTTTCTGTGTCTAATTATTCCCTTAATGAAAGAACAGAAACCTCGACTTCATTAATAAAAACAGTAGACACGAAAAGCGATGACTTCAGCGGTGAAAATCTTTTTTAAAGCCTCCTAAAAACGGTCTTTGTTAGAAGAGGCAAAAAGATTGCCTCTGTAAAGCATCGACCTGTAGAGGATTCGAGTACTCGTAAATTTCTGATTAAAACAATATTAGACGAAAAAACATCGTAAAAAAAGAGCACCTTAGAAGGAGTGCTCTTGTTTGATTTAATTAGTCATTCTCTTTCGTATTTAGCCGCTTTTTCTTAAGGAGAAAGTGTACAATCATAAATGTAAAATAAATTAAAATTGCTACAATCATTAAACTTGAAAATTCCAGCTTAGCATTAAACCTTACTACAACAATCAGTGAAAGTAATAATAATGTGATAATCGTTCCGTATTTTGGAATAGGAATTTCTTTTAAACTTGGAATTTTTATTTTACTTACCATTAACACACATAAAAGTGTGTATATAGTAGCTAAAGCTGCATCAGGTATCGCGAAGTTAAAGATCGTTAATAATGCAATCACACCACCGGCAGCAGTAATCGGTACACCGGTAAAATAATGTGCGGTTGAAGTTTCTTCGTCAATATTAAATCGAGCTAGTCTAATCGCTCCGAAAACCGGAAACATACCTGCTATTAATAAGCCGATCATTCCAATATCAACAAATGTCGTACTAAATATTAAAATAGCAGGTGCAATACCAAAGGTTACAATATCAGCTAAAGAATCCAATTCTTTACCAAATGCACTTTCCACGTTAAGTTTTCTAGCTATCCATCCATCCATACTATCTAGCATCATCCCGATAAGTATAAAAAGTGAAGCATTTTGATAATCTCCTAACATAGCTGAGCCAACGGATAAAAATCCGAATAAAAGATTACTCAATGTTATGAAGTTTGGAATATTTCGTTTGATCACTTAATCATATCCTTTCTGCGTATTGGGTTGTATTTATGATTATATTCTATTGGATGTATTATATTAGCAGAAAGAAATAGCCACCCTGTCTGTGAGTCAGGTGACTATTTCAATAAAAAGCTGTTAAAACTATGTTGCCAACTGCCATTACCGCAAAATAAAATACCTACTAGAACAAGTTATTTTATTCCTTATTTACTTACTCATAGTATACCGTATTAGAAAGTTGAAATGCAATTGACAGCATTATCTTTAAATTGATTTCTCTATTTTTTCAACACGCGTTTCTTGTATTATTGTTTGTTTTTCCCTTTCAACCAAAAAGTAGATACTAGGAATCAGGAGGAGAGTTATCGTTGTTGCGAATAAGAGACCAGATATAACAACTGTAGCTAAAGGTGCTTGATAACCTGCAGATGCACCGCCTAATATAGCTAAAGGAAGCATACCGCCTACAGTTGTCATCGTTGTCATGAATATCGGACGTAATCTATTTTTCCCGGCTTGAACCATCGCTTCTCTGATCGGTAAACCTTCACGTCTTAACTGGTTTGTTCTATCAACGAGTAAGATGGCGTTGTTTAAAATTATTCCTATGAGCATTAACAATCCCATTGCAGAGATAACACTTAATTCACGTTGAGTTACTAATAAGCCTAGAATAACACCCGTTGCTGTGAAAGGAATGATTGACATAATAATAAGTGGATGTTTTAAGCTGTTAAACTGTATGGCCATGACAACATAAACTAGAAACAATGAGATGATAAAAATAAAAATTAAATCATTCATCGCTTCTTGCTGAGTTTCTAAATCCCCACTCAGTTGTACCTCATAACCAGGTAAGTCTTTCCGATTCGATATTAATTCTTGAAGCTCGCTGTTTACCGAGCCTAAATCACGATTCTCGATCGAAGCAGTAACTTGAATAACTCGTTTGCCATCGATTCTTTCAATTTTATTAGGTGCATCTAATGAGGTAAAGGAAACATATTCGGATAGGGTTTTTTCACCTTCCCTAGATGTAACTGTTACGTCTAAAAGATTATCAATCGTCTTTGGACTCTCGTCTGCTTTGATAAATACAGGAATATAGTCACTAGTTTCATTATTACTAGGAATTTCAGCAATTGGATCTACTGTTTCAGATAAAGTCAGTTTTTCTAAAACTGTCATTTTAGATATGCCATCTTTTTTCAATTGATCTTCATCTAAGACAATTCTTTTTGTTTCCTGGCTATTATTAAAAGAGGTAACGACATTTGTAACTCCTTCAACGGTTTTTAAATCATTTTGGACATCTTCAGCCAAAAGTTGCAACTCCTCAAAATCTTCCCCGACTACCTCCATCTGAATGGATTGTTGACCACCGGTATCCATCATACTTAAAACGTTGGATATAGGAGTCTCATCTTCTAATTCTCGAATGCTGGATATAACTTTGGAAACAACTTTATCTTGAGAAACAGTGATTTCATTTTCTTTTGTTAAATTAACTAAGACATAGAAATTGTCTATATTATCCATGACAATATAACTATCAACATCCTGTAAATCTTCTAGTTGAAAGTGAATGGCATCTGCAATATCTTCTCTTTCTTCCGCACTAAGACCGGTTTCGAGATCTACAGTAAGCTCCGTGTATCGATTAAAAATATCGGGCATGAGTGTAACTGGAACTTTAGCTGTTAAAAATAATGAGCTGGCTAAAATGACTAGGAATAAACTAATTACATAAATACTGCGTCTCTTTTTTTCTGAGATCCACTGAAGTATTTTTCCGTAAGTTTGCGTGATAGGTCCGTCTGACACTCTGGTTGAATTTTTTCGAAGTTTCAAGAAATTTTCGGAAAGTGTTGGAATAACAGTAAAAGATATAAGTAAAGAACTAACGAGTGTGATCACAACTACTAGGGAAAGGACAATGATAAACGCACCCATTTCACCTCCAAATAGACCAATCGGTAAAAATACAACAATGGTTGTCAACATCGAAGCTATTACTGGAGAAGCAACTTCCTTTACACCTGTCATGACTGCCTCTTTACCAACAAAACCATTTTCTTTCTTACGGTAGATGGATTCCATAATAACAATCGATGCATCGACCATCATTCCAATTCCGAGCCCTAAAGCAATCATTGAAAGCATGTTTAAACTGTATCCTATGATCCACATCGTTGAGAATGTTAAAAGTAATGATAAAGGAATAGACAAGCCTACAATGATCGTCGCTCGTGGATTTCTCAAAAACAGGAACAAGACGATTATAGCAATGATCCCTCCAAAAAGAACACTTTGGGTAACACCATCTATCGCATCCTGAACATAATCCGCTTGATTGACAATTTCATTCAAAGAAAAACCAGAGACTAAATTCTCTTCATTTATTAAAGCTACTTCGCTCCGGACCGCATTTGCCATATCTATTTGTGTAAACCCGTCCGTACGACCAATCTCCGTAAATATAAAACCAGCATCACCATTTTTCCAAGTTTCCGCTTGAATTTCCGATGTTATTTCAGTCACTTCAGCAATGTCTTCGATTTGAAAGGATCCCATTCTTGTTTCCATGAGATCTTCAATGGATTGAAAGGACTGTTCCCACCGAAGACTTGGTTGACCTTCTTCATCTGACAATTCTCCCAATGATAAATCTAAGTTAACTTCTTGAATCGATTTAATCGCTTGATCGACTGTTAGTTCATGTTCCGCTAATTTATCTTCATCAAAGACAAGTTCCCATTCTTTTTCTTGTAAACCGGTAAATGCCACCTCTCTAACTTCCGGTAAAGCTTCGAGTCTTGGTTTGAGAACATTGTTAGCAAAGGTTGTCATTTCGTTTATAGACCCTTCAGAAATATCCATAAAAAATTCATAAGGCTGATCGGTCGAAAACTGTTGAACAGTCAAATCTGTGACAGGCAAGTCACTCGTAATAGATTGTAAAGTACTTTCCACATCCAAGGAGGCTTCCTTACCCATTCCTTCATCAGTGAAGTACTGAATCACCGCTAAACCTTCTGAGGAGGTCGATGTATAGGAATCAATGCCTTCTACACCTTCGATACTTTGCTCGGCAATCAATGTCACCCTTTCCTCTACTTCGCTTGAAGTTAGAGAACCTGATTCCATATAGATAATTCCTCCATCCATCGTCACTGGTGGAAGCAATTCTTGATCTAACTTACCGATAGAATAGAATCCAATTCCTAATATGAATACTACAAAGAGACCAACAATCAGTTTTCGTTCTAACAATACACGTAATAAATTCATTAACATCGCCCACCTTATTTAGTTGATAACTTAAGCTTATGTGTTGGCGGGCAATAGAACGACGTACTAGAGACTTGTATTTAATAAGACTTGAGGCGTATAATTTTCAGAAGTTCGGATGTGAAAATTTTTATGTGAACAAAAAGGATAAATCAATCGTAATCACGAATTAACAATTAGGGTTAGGAATCTAGCTAGAATAAGTGAGGGATATATAATGATGAATAAAATAATTTTAATTGGCTCTAGTGGTTCAGGTAAGTCTACAATGGCCCGTCAATTGGGGGACAAGTTAAATGTAGATGTTTATCATTTAGATTCATTGTTTTGGAAGCCCGGATGGGTTGAAGTTCCTAAGAATGAACAACGTGAAACCCAAAAGCAGCTTGTGAGAAAAGATCGATGGATTATCGATGGGGACTATGAATCTACGGTTGATTTAAGAATGAATGCTGCTGATACTGTGATTTTTCTAGATACGAATCGATATCTATGTCTTTATAGGGTTGTAAACAGATGGAGAAAGCACCGAAATAAAACGAGACCGGATTCTGGTGCGGGTCCTGATAGGATTACATCCTCCTTTTTAAAGTGGGTATGGTCATATCCTAATATAGTACGACCAAAAGTCATGGAGAAAATAGAGAGGTTAAAAGATGAAAAACAAATTATTATCTTGAAAACTCCAAAAGAGGTCCAGACCTTCGTCGATAGAACCATCGCATGATAAATTTTGAATATAAATAGCAATCGTCTAGCGTATTTGAGCAAATTTCAGTGGTTTGTCATTAGAAAAAAATGCTGTTTTTTACATGATAGGAATATATAAAGTTATGTTTTTTAGATATTGTTGTTGCCTCTCGAACAAAGGAGTCTCGAATCCGCTCTAGGTGGCTGCGTTCAACAGAAGATAGGGAAAGGGAAAAGCGGGTTTGAAAACCCCTTTAAAGAGGGAAGTTTAAACTTTATAAACTGCTATCGAAGAAGGAAGAGTGATAATTATGCCAACAACGAAATGGTTTAAATTTTTATACGGATTAGTTCTACTATTAATTGCTGTTAATTTAGCTGTACAAGTACCTTTTATTTTCCAACCTATTGGAGTAGCTTTCAGTACGATAGCGCCAGTTTTAATTATTGGAGGCGTTCTTTATTACATATTGCGTCCACTTGTGGGGCTCTTGAATAAAAAACTTCCAAATGCACTTTCAATAGTACTTATCTTTCTAGCATTCGCTGGGATAGTTACAGGTTTAATTATGTTTGTAGGACCTATATTAGTAGGTCAAATTACGCAATTAGTCGAAAACTTTCCTAACTTTGTTGAAACAGCGCAAACTTGGCTCAATGGTATCATGCAAAGCAATTGGGTAGCATATATTCAAAACGAACAAGCTTTCCAAGAGTTTGATACTTCCACAATCACAGATAATCTCTCCGGAATTTTTTCGAATATGAGTGAGAATATCATGAGCTTTTTTGCGGCGTTATTTACGACAGTAACAGTGATTGTTATTATGCCTTTTGTGCTGTTTTTCTTATTAAAGGATGCGCACAGACTTCCAGATAATGTTTTACGATTTTTACCAAAAGAACAAGTGGGGGAAGGTCAACGTATTTTAACTGACATGGATGAGACACTAAGTGCTTACATACAAGGTCAGGCAATTGTAAGTGTTTTTGTAGGAGCATTATCTCTCATTGCATATTTAATTATTGGAGTTGATTATGCATTAATTCTTGCGATTGTTGCAATGTTTACAAATTTAATCCCATTTATTGGACCTTTCATTGGGACAATGCCGGCTGTGTTTGTTGCGTTATTCCAAAATCCGGTAATGGCACTTTGGGTTATTCTTGCTATCGTAGTTATTCAGCAAATAGAAGGAAATGTGATTTCACCAAACGTAATGGGCAGAAAACTTCACATCCATCCACTAACGATAATTTTAGTGCTACTGATTGCCGCGAACCTTGCAGGTTTAGTTGGATTAATTCTAGCCATTCCTTCCTATGCAATTGGAAAGGTAGTTGTTCAAAATATCTATCGTCTGCTAAGACTTCGATATCCGCAAATACGATAGTATAATGCTAGAAATTGGGGGCAATTAACAGTGAAAGAAATCATTTCATTTTTAAAAGAATTGTCAAACGAATTTGTAAACGATAATGCGCCTATACTTGCAGCGGCACAAGCGTATTATTATTTGCTGTCCATAGTTCCTCTGTTAATTTTGGTTTTAGCAATTTTGCCATACTTAGATATAAATCCTGATAACGCTATACAACTTATTCAAAGTGCACTACCGAGCGAAATGGCAGAGATATTACAGGATACAATTTTCACGATCATATCCACTCCCAGTGGTGGGTTGTTAACCATTGGTATAATAGGAACAATCTGGTCAGCCTCAAACGGAATGAATGCATTTATTCTGGCAACGAATACCGCTTATAATGTTACTGAGAAAAGATCATTCTTAAATAGAAGACTTCATTCTGTACTACTTACATTCGGTATGATTATCGCTCTGGTAGCCACGTTAATTTTACCGGTTTTTGGAGAAGTTATCATGAGTTTTGTTAGATCATTTATGGTGATTCCAGGCGATTTTGAAATAATCTTTTTCATGGTAAGGACCCTTCTTGGATTTGTAATTATGGCGTTGGTTCTTGCTGCTCTCTATTATTTTGCACCTACCATTAAGCTTCCTTTCAAAATGGTACTGCCGGGAGCGATTTTTGCGATCATTTCCTGGCAGGTTATCTCTTGGGGATTCTCGTACTATGTTAGTAATTTTGGTAATTTTTCAGCTACCTATGGAAGTCTGGGTGGTATCATCATACTCATGCTCTGGTTTTTCTTAACAGGTCTTATTCTTGTAGTAGGGGCAGAGATTAATGCTATCTATTACAATCGTAAAAGCATTATCACAGTATCCAGAGTAAAATAAAAAAGGAGCAGGCACCATTATTTAATGGGCTCTGCTCTTTTTAATTGATATTTAATAGTTCTTTTGCTCGTGTTACTTCCTGTTCAGATGGGGTTTTGACACCGTCGAGAGGATAGGTTAAACCTAACTCTTTCCATTTATATACTCCCATTTTATGGTAGGGTAGAATTTCTACTTTTTCTACGTTCGTAAGCGTAGAAATAAAAGACGAAAGATCTGTTAAATCTTTTTCTGTATATTTTCCAGGAACGAGAACATGGCGAATCCACACTGGGATTTCAAGAGAAGAAAGTTGTTTCGCAAATTCTAAAATATGTTTGTTTGAGACACCCGTTAATTTCCGGTGTTTTTCATCGTCCATTTGTTTTATATCTACTAGTACTAAATCGGTATAGGTCAGTAGTTCTAGAAAAGTATTTTGAAAAACTGCTGACTTGGAATAACATCCACCAGAACTATCAATGGTTGTGTGAATACCTAGTTTTTTACACTCTTTAAAAAGAGCAAGCAAAAAGTCGAGCTGCAGAAGGGGCTCTCCGCCACTTACGGTCACACCGCCGCCAGAATGCTTCATGTAAGGAAGGTATTTTTTGATATCTTCCATTAATGATTTCACGCTCATGATTTCTCCTGTAGTACGATTCCAAGTATCGGGGTTATGACAAAATTGCAACGGAGTAAACAACCTTGAGTAAAAATAACATAACGAATACCCGGTCCGTCCACCATGCCTGACGTTTCAATGGAATGGATTCTTCCTTCCATAATGAATTCCTCCTTGAGATTAGTATGTATAGGGGAGCGTAAGTGCTCCCCAACAAATGATTTTTACCTTAAATGTGTGTTTAATGCATTTCCCAATTTTTCTATCACATAGATTCGTGGAATGTCCGATTTATCACGTCTATTTGTTGTTCACGAGTAAGTTTTATAAAGTTAACCGCGTATCCCGACACTCTGATTGTAAGTTGGGGATATTCTTCCGGTTTTTCCATCGCGTCAAGTAAAGTGGAGCGGTCAAACACATTAATGTTTAAATGGTGGCCTTGTTTATCAGAATATCCGTCAAGGATCGCTGATAGATTTGCTTTTTGTACATCTTTTTCTTTACCCAGTGCTTTAGGTACGATAGAGAAGGTGTTTGAAATACCATCTAAAGAATGCTCATAAGGCATTTTTGCAACAGAGTTCAGAGAAGCCAATGCACCTTTTTTATCGCGACCGTGAAGCGGATTAGCACCAGGCGAGAATGGTTCACCACTTTTTCGGCCATCAGGTGTGTTCCCGGTTTTCTTTCCGTAAACAACATTGGAAGTAATCGTAAGGATAGACATGGTTGTCTTAGAGTTTCTGTAAGTTTGGTGCTGCTTTAACATTTTTGAAAATTTAATAACGATGTCTTTTGCAATGTCGTCGACAAGGTCGTCATCATTTCCATATTGTGGATAGTCACCTTCGATCTCATAGTCGACAGCTAATCCGTTTTCATCACGGATTACTTTTACTTTAGCGTGTTTAATCGCACTTAATGAATCTGCTACAACGGACAATCCGGCAATTCCAGTGGCCATGGTACGCATGATTTCTTTATCGTGTAATGCCATTTCAATTCTTTCATAGCTGTACTTATCATGCATCAAAGTGGATAATGTTTAAAGTATTTATATAAAGATCCGATAACCACTCTAATACCCTGTCATAGTTGTTCATAACTTCGTTGTAATCTAAATAATCGGAAGTGATAGGCTTTATGCCAGGTGCAACTGTGACGTTCGCTTTTTCGTCAACTCCACCATTGATCGCATACAGTAAAGCTTTAGCTAAATTTGCTCGTGCCCCAAATAATTGCATTTGTTTTCCTATTTCCATTGCGGAAACGCAGCAGGCAATACCATAATCATCACCAAATTCAGGTCGCATAATTTCATCATTTTCATATTGTAAGGAACTCGTCTCGATAGACATTTTTGAACAGAAATGCTTGAATGATGTTGGCAATGCAGGTGACCAAAGGATGGTTAAGTTTGGCTCGGGTGCTGGTCCAAGATTTTTTAACGTGTGTAAAAATCGGAATGAGTTTTTTGTAACCAATGGACGACCGTCTTTACCAATTCCACCAATAGATTCGGTTACCCAAGTAGGGTCACCACTGAATAATTCATTATATTCAGGTGTTCGTGCAAATTTTACTAATCTTAGCTTCATAACAAAGTGGTCAACTAATTCTTGTGCATCTTTTTCTGTCATTTTTCCAATTTCGAGATCACGTTCAATATAAATATCTAAAAAGGTAGAAACCCGTCCTAAACTCATTGCTGCCCCATTTTGTTCTTTTACTGCTGCTAGATAGCCAAGGTAGAGCCATTGAAAAGCTTCGCTAGCGTTTTGCGCAGGTTCTGAAATGTCAAAGCTGTAAATATTCCCAAGCTCTTTCAACTCTTGCAAGGCTCTGATTTGCTCCGCAATTTCTTCACGTAATCGAATGACATCCTCCGTCATTTTACCTGCGAGACTAGCAAGCTCTTCTTTTTTTACAGCTACTAGATAGTTGACACCATACAAGGCAACTCGTCTATAGTCTCCAATAATTCTGCCGCGGCCGTATGCGTCTGGCAGACCAGTAATAATACCGACCTTTCTAGCGAGCATCATTTCAGGAGTGTAAGCGTCAAATACTCCTTCGTTGTGAGTTTTCCGATAATCAGAAAAGATTTTTTCTACTTTTTCGTTCAATTTATAGCCATAAGATTCAAGCGCAGCTTTAGCCATTCTAATACCGCCATATGGTTGCATGGAGCGCTTAAAGGGGATATCAGTTTGAACACCAACAATTTTTTCCGTTGCAGGATTTAAATAACCTGCCTTATGGGAGGTTATCGTTGATACTATTTCTGTATCAAGATCATACACACCACCGCGTTCACGTTCTTCTTTTGTTAGTTTCATCACTAGTTCCCATAAATCTTTTGTAGCTTTGGTTGCGTTAGTTAAAAAAGACTCGTCACCTTCATATACTTTGTAATTGGTTTGGATAAAATCTCTTACATTTACTTCATTTTCCAACCCTGTTTGAATCCTTCCCATCCACGCTTTTCATTTTTTTCAAAAGTAGTCACCATCAAAGATTCCTCCATTTCTAAATTGAGATAAAAGTTTTTATGTGAAAACATTCACATGATGTTGTAATTTAATTATAAAACAGAATAAGGAAGAGGAGTAACTTGAAATGTGACACTTTCATGACGAATATAACAGAATGTTTTTTCTTATATAACAGAAGGTAAAAGTGGTGATTCAGTAGTACAAGTTTTATAGTACAGGCAACTCAACTAAAAAAGGTGTCCCTTAGGACACCTTTTTTAAACTGCTGATGAAGAGTATATTTTATGTTGGATTGCTTGATAGATTGTTTGTGCTTCTAACTCTGTTACCGGAATCATTGGTAATCTAACAGGTCCTACGTGTATACCCTTCATTTCCAATGCTGCTTTCACTGGGGAAGGACTTGGCGCAATAAACATCGCTTTCATCATTGGCACTAAATCTCGATGAAGTGCGGAAGCATATTGGCTGTTACCGTTTTGGTGAGCGGTAATCATAGTTTGCATCTCACTACCAATAATATGTGAGGCAACAGATACGACTCCGTGTCCACCGATGGCTAATACCGCTAAGGTTAGACTATCATCACCACTGTAGAGAGAAAAGTTCTCTGGAGTATTTTGAATGATCGTAGTCATTGCATCAAGATCACCACTTGCTTCTTTAACGGAAACAATATTTTCAACCTGGGATAGTCGAATGATAGTTTCCGGTAACATGTTCACGGCAGATCTACCAGGAATATTGTAAAGCATAACTGGTAAGTTTGTAGACTCGGCTACCTTTTTAAAATGAAGGTAAAGGCCTTCCTGATTTGGCTTGTTGTAGTATGGATTAACGAGCATCACTCCATCTACACCAGTTTGCGTTGCTAATTTTGTTAATTCTACAGATGCTTTCGTACTGTTGGAGCCTGTTCCAGCAATAACCGGGATTCTTCCATCGACAACTTCCACGATATAACGGAATAATGAAAGTTTCTCCTCATTCGTTAATGTTGGGGATTCTCCAGTTGTGCCTGCAACAACAAGACCATCTGATCCATTTGCAATTAAATAATTTACTAATTCTCTTGTAGCATGAAAATCAATGTTTTCCTCTTGGTCAAATGGCGTGACCATCGCGGTTAAAACGTGTCCGAAATTCATTTGAAACACCTCTATTCAACAAATTTTGTTCGTCCAATCTACATGACGAGTCCAAGGTCCTGAATAGAGCTAAATCGCATGAGTAACTGTTATTTAAACACTAAAAAGCAACAACGAGGGTATCGTTGCTGCTAGAATGTATAACACAGTTATTCCAGCGTGAGATAGCCCTCCATATAGTCATCTGACTACATGACAGTTCTGCATTTATTCAATGACAGACCCAACAACAATCCTATGAGCAGACTATTGCTTCGGCAAGTATCCCTTTCGATATTTATCATAGGAGCTCAATCTCCTCAAAATACGTACTAATGACCTTTGCACCTCTATACTCACTTCAAAAGATAATTGAAGTAAATAAATATGAACTTTGAGTTTACTTTATCAAAGAAAAGTAACTTTTGCAATAGTTTTTGAATTTTATCTGTTGGACTTGGTTCTACTATTCCCGTAATACAATAGTTGAAACTTGTCTATGAAATAGGAATAGTCTAAATAACGCTCGCAGCAAGTCTTGAAAGAATAATAAAATATTAAACTAAGATACTTTTTCCGCTTGCCAATTTTTATTTTTTGAAAAAGAAGAAAGCTTTATATTACCTAGAGCAACACCAAGGAGAACAACAATAACACCTAACCATTGGATGGGTGCAACGTATTCTACTAAAACTACTGCAGAAAGTATGACAGCGACTGGAAGTTCAGAAGCAGAAAGAATTGTTCCAAGACCAGTGCCAACTTTCGGCATTCCAATCGCAAATAGTAACGGTGGCAAACAAACCCCAAATACGCCTAGGAAAACGCCATATGGTGAAAAGCTAATCATTTGCGAAACACTCTCAAATGCGGTAGTCGGAGGGAAAAGAATACTAACAAAGATAAGTCCTCCTGTCGCGATTAGCGCGCTTTTCTGTAAAGGAGGAAGTTCTTTTCCAACGTTGCCGCTAATAAATAAGAATGAAGTAAACGTGAAAGCAGATAGAATACCAAAAATGACACCATTTATCGTAAAGCTTCCAAATCCATTCGTAATAATTGCAGTAGCTAAAAGTGAGCCTATGAGTAATATGACAATCGAGAGCCATTGAGCTTTACTCGGAGTTTTGCGATACAGAATGTAATCAAACAGAGATCCAATCCATACAAATTGAAATAAAAAGATGATCGCTAATGAAGCATCTATAGTTTGCAGCGAAAAGTAATAAAAAACACCGGTTAAACTCATAGGAATTCCGCAAAGTAAAAGCAAGCCAAGATACTTTATTGACATCTTGGATTTTCTAGTGAAAAGCACAAGTATCCAAAGAAGTGCAGCACCTATCATAAATTGACTAATAGTAATTTGAGCTAAATTAAAACCAGCACCATATGCAAGTTTCACACTCGTAGATAGTGCTCCTAAAGAACAACCACCAATAAAAACAAATAAAGCATACATCCACATTTTCATAATCTTTCACCTCTAAATTTATTTTGAATACAAAAAAGCCATACATCGGGTCAGATGTATGGCGAAAATAAAGGATTACCCTTTAGAAAAGTCCATGTTCTTCACAAATTGCGAAGTTTTGATATTCAATTATTCCTTATTCATCTTAGTCATTTATTAAGGTTTTGTCAAGGGATTTTCAGCAAAATGGATATGAAGAGGAAGATGGAATGTTAGAAGCCCACGGAACAGCGGCGGTAGTGCCTACAGTATGCGTATATTCATGTGATATTGCGATGGAAGCGTCCAGCTGCGGCAAGGGGGTGGAACCGCCTGTTCTAATTCACCACGGACGGATGCTTTCACTTTTTTGATAGTGATTGTAAGAAAATGTATAAAGTAATACAATTAAAAGCAGATATCATATAATCATTAAGTGAGGGTGAAAAAATATGAGAAAAGTCGAGGTTGTCTCTTACAGAGAAGAATGGACACTATTATTTCAAGAGGAGTCTATAAAAATATCTCGTATTTTCGGGAGTGAGTGTATACATCTATATCATATTGGCAGTACAGCAATACCGAACATGCATGCTAAGCCAGTAATTGACATCCTTGTTGAGGTGCAGAAGATAGAGAATGTCGATTCTTTTAACTTGGAAATGGAGCGGATTGGCTATGTGGCTATGGGAGAAAACGGTATTGAAGGTAGACGTTTTTATAAGAAAGGGGGAAATAACCGGAGTCATCACGTTCATGTTTTTGGAACGCAAAATAGAGAAATACAACGGCACATAGTATTTAAGGACTACTTGATAGCTCACCCACATGAAGCAGACAGGTACAGTCAACTGAAACAACTGTTGGCGAAAAAGTATCCAGATGATATCGAGAAATACATAGATGGTAAAAACAATTTTATTAAGGATATCGATGCTAAAGCAAATAGATGGTTAAAAGCTAGATAAAATGAAACTGGTATAATTATGAGCAGAATTTGCATTCATTAATGATGGAAAGGAGATCTTAATATGATAGAACTAAAATTTTTTGACACTGCGGATTTTGAAAGGCTTATAAGTTGGATTGATTCCCCGGAGTTATTACTAAAATGGGGTGGACCAGGGTTTATTTATCCATTGGATGAGGGGCAATTAAATATATACACGAAAAATTCGAATCATGAAAATGCAGAAACTCTCGTATATAACGTTATTCACCAAAAATCCGGTGAAATTCTTGGACACATTTCCTTAGGGAAAATAAATCGAAAAAATAGATCTGCCAGGATCGGGAAAGTATTAATTGGTTCTGAAGATGTAAGAGGGCAAGGTATAGGACAACAAATGATGAAAGAAATACTCAAAGTAGCATTCGATGAACTTCAATTACATCGCGTAAGTCTGGGAGTGTTTGACTTCAATACTGCTGCAATAAAGTGTTATGAAAAAGTAGGCTTTAAAAAAGAAGGTTTACTTAGGGACACTGCAAAAAATGGAGACGAATATTGGAGTCTATATGAAATGAGTATCTTAGAGGAAGAATGGAGGAGAAATTAAATCATGAATAAATCAAAAAAGACTTATTCATGATGGGAATTTTTCCATTCTAGAATCATGATATTTTCGTTTGGAAGGCTTTATGATAACGAATAATAAAACAGTCGTCAGCACCAATGTGATAAAAGCACCACTTACAACGGCATATTGAACGGAAATTAAATGAACTGTGACAGCAAAAATAGAAGTGGTAACTATGACAAGAAAGGCTTCAACAAAACCATACATACTTCCAATACGTCCCATAACTTATAAAAAACACCAAGATGTAAATGACCCATAAGGAAGTATAGAAAACTGCTAAACATGTAATTAGAATGCCTTGCAGAAGATCCAACAAAATCATGAAGTGCTTTTTGTTAAGCCGGTCAATTATGCTGCCACTCCATAAATTAGTTACCAGTGTAGCTAAAGGTTTGATGATGTAAAGTAATGCCACGGCAAGAGCAGATCCTGTCATATTGAAAACGATAACATTCAAAGCAATAAAGTAGATCCACATGCCAATATTGGAAATTCCAATACCAAATAATAAGATGGAAGGATACTTCCATGATTTCAATACTATTTTAATATTCACTAAAAAACCCCATCCCCAAGAATTTAATCTTGAGGACGAGATTCGAAATCGCGGTGCCACCCCAGTTTATTAATATGTCACCATATTAATCTTATCAAGTACGTCAAAGGCAGAAACACCCGTGGTTTACTAGAGGTTCAAACAAATGATTATACTTTAGCTCTATAACGGGAGCTCCCGTCACATCATCCCCAGCGAAGGTTCCAATGCGACACTTAGAGGCTTGGTTCAATAAATTCATTCTTACTCCTTTTCAATTAACGGAGCTCCCTGTAAAGAACATCATTACCTACTCTTCTCTTCATTGCGTTTCAAATATTTAAAATATCTTATCATTTATAACAAATATTGTAAACAGTGTTATTTTACAAGATAAATTAGAGTTAACTCGTAAAAAGCCCTGAGCGAATGATGATCCCCTTAAGGTAAGGTAGATTATTTCCTTTGGGTATCTAATTGGGCATGAACTCCCTAATTTACCAGGCTCATGCCTTTTATTTTTGCCTTTATTCGATTGTGATTAGGTTTTCTTATTTTTGCATTTTATTTTCCAAATCAGAATCTATTACTCAACTAATTAATTGTTTCTTAAGAACGATTTGGTATAGATAAAGGCTCCCTATCTGTTAACTTTTCCTTTAATAATTTTTTTACTAGAGTTGCTGCTTTTACTTTGACATCAAGAGCTGGAGAAGTCTGAACGGTAAAGTTTCCAGTTGAGATGGAAGCTTTTAATTCATTAACTGTATTACACTCCTCATTAAAATCATTATAAACACTTCCGTATTGTAAGTATTGGTGAGTGTCGCTGCCTCCAACAATTGGGAGACCAACTACCTCCGCAAAATTAATTAATTTACTTGTATATGGTTCTTTTCCATATGCATATAGATCCTTCCCGTTTAGATCAAAAGCATCGAGGCGTTGAAGCTGTTTGATTTCAAGATGGTGGAGAGGGGTGCTCTCCCGGAATGGATGAGCGCCTATTTTTAACAATTGATAACCTTCAACAAGATTCAAAAGATCATCAAAAGGAAGGAATGTTGTCTCGGTTGTATGATTTTCTAGAGCTTTACGAATCTCCAGCACATCTTCACGGTTCCCAATCAGGAGAATATGTCCGTTTTCCTGAATATCTACTTCAATTCCTGGAAAAAGCTTTAATCCGTCAATCATATAATACCCTTGCTCGTACGTGTAATTCTTTTCAAGGAAATCAAAAAGATCATTCATTCGAAAGGTGTTAAAATGTTCCGTCATTGCCAGGGCTGTTAACCCGCTTGCTTTTGCCTCTTTCATCATCTCCCTAAAATAGTCAGGCATAAACAGCGACTTTTTAGATATTTTTACGTGACTATGAAAATCTATTCTCATGATAAAACCTCCTGTTTTTTAACTATTAAATATTTCCCACAACAAACAACGTGACAACATACAAAGCTGAAAATGTTAAAAACATGTAATCGCGAGATCGAAACGATAAATGAGCAAGCTTGATCTTTTTGACCTTCGGATGATTAAATGCATAGAAACTACCTTTCACCTCTAACGCTTCAACTGTTGTTCTTGCCCGCTTTGCAGTACTCAACAGCAAAGGATAAAAAGATAGTACAGCGATCTTTGCAAAATAACCTATCGTACGCCAATAAAGAAAACCATGTTTCATAGGGGCCTTTCCACGTAAACGGAAGGATAGAAATACGTGATGATATTCTTCTAGTAAACTAGGGAGCATCCGATAACCGTACGCAATACTAAAAGAGACTTGGCCAGGGACACCGATCTTTAGAAGTACGTTGCTCAATTTTTCCGGATCTATCGAACAAAAAACGGTGATACTTGCTAACGAGATGATAGATACCTTCATGGTTAAAATAATAAGCGGCAATATCACACTTAAATCACCACCAAAGAACCAAGATGCGATCAACAAATAACCACCTTGTCCTAGTAATCCTAAGCACAGAATCAGGATAATTAAAGGAGATATTTTGGCTGTGATTGTAGTTATAACCATGAATACCAGTAGCCCTATTAGTACAGGCTTATTATGAATAAACCAAGGAGCCATTCCGAAAAATAGATACCAGATAAATAGAGTACGTGGATCGAGCTTCGCTAAAAAGGTGTGACCATTCCCATAAGCAGTATTTAACAATTCAATTTTAACTTGTTCAACAGAGAGTTTTTCAGATAATTTCCGTGTATATTCCACTAGGATTCTCCTCTTTTTTTAATGCATGAACAAATTCTTCGACAGTGTAGGCGAGGGGAGACATATGTAACTTCCTGCTTAACTCTAAAATCTGAGGGGGTTTTAAACCAGCTAACTCAAGCAGGGATACGTTACTGAAAACTGATTCACGGTCTCCGTCGTGAATAACCTCCCCTTCATGTAAAACGATAATTCTGTTTGCCCATTCTGCGACAAGCTGCATGTCATGAGTCGCAATTATCACGGAACCAATTTGTTCTTTTAAAGAATCGATTAACTTCGTGATATGCTTACGAGTTGCAATATCTAGATTGGCTGTAGGTTCGTCCAGTAAAATGATAGAGGGATCCATAGCAACGCCAATCGCTAAAGATGCTCGTCTTTGTTGACCGCCGCTCATTAAACGGCTGTCGTTATCCTGTAGATCTGTCAAGTCGAATTGGCATAGTACATCCTCTACTATTTTTTCGTACCCAGGAACCTTTCGGGCTTTCAAATAAAACTCGACATCTTTTCTAACGCAGTCCTCAATAAACATCTCTTCAGGATTTTGGTAGATGTACGTAACAGTATCTGCCAATTTCTCGGGCGAGTAATTCCTAGTATTTTTACCTTCTACACATACATTACCTTTCTCTGGTTTAACGAGACCTGTGATTAATCGCATTAACGACGACTTTCCCGCACCGTTATTCCCTACAAGGGCTACTAAATCACCGTGATGAATATCTAAATTGATGTCTTTTAAAACCTTTTTTCGTGAGCGATTTACCATTTTATAAGAGAAACTGACTTGCTTAAGTTCAACAAGTTTATCCCTTTCCGCAAGGTGAGAGTAGTTGCTCCGTGGAAATTCATCTTTATGGTTGTTTAATTGGATTGGAAACAGGTTTAATGCATCCTCTAACCTCACTGGCAACGCATTATTTTTAAACTGTCCGCACTTATAGGCTGCTTGGGTCACTTGTGGTGGATATATTTTACTCGCTAACAGATGGTCTACTTCTTTTAAGGCGTCGTTAGTTGGCTTTTTCCAAATAATCTGGCCAGCATCCATTAACACAACTTGATCGCAAAACTCGGCAATAAATTCAGTATGATGTTCAATGACTATAATTGTTTTCCCATGATCTTTATTTAACATTTCTAAAATTTTATATACTTCTTCTGCATGGAAAGGATCGAGCTGAGCGACGGGTTCATCAATAATTAAGATATCAGGGTTAAGAGAAACAGCACCAGCTAAAGCGAGCTGGTGTTTCTGTCCTCCACTTAACTGCCAAACAAACTCATCATCATGACCATGCAGGCCAACTAAATCAAGTGCCCGTTTTCCTCTTTGTATGTAATCGGGAAAACCAAAATTAAGTGGTGCAAAACTCGCGTCTTCCAATACTCTTGGGCTAACTAGTTGATTTTCAAAGTCTTGATAAACATAGCCAACATGATGTGATAGTTCGGCAACTTTATGGCATTTGTATTGTCCTGGTCCCTCACGCGGTTTAGCGGAATTACTGAATTATCGTTTGTCCAGGTTTGGATTAGACTTACATACGATAGAAAAAAGCGGAAGTGAGTTACTAGAGGATATTTTGCATTTTCAAAAAGAGGATGTCGTCGTAATTTTTGGGTTTATTCGTTTGCTTCCAGAAGCAAACGTCATTTTGAAACAGGCCAAACAGGTGGGTTACCAAACAATTATTATTACCGATCAGATCGTCTCTGAATTTTCTACAGAAGCGGATGTCGTACTCTTTGCCGATCGTGGGGAAGTTCGGGAGTTTCATTCTATGATTGCACCTCTTTTTATCATTGAAAATTTAATTATTTCGATTGGCATGAGGAATAAAGAGGAAAACCTGAAACAACTGGACCGTCTTAGTCAACTTCGTAAACGTTATTCTAATGAGTTGCCGAGATAATCGACAATCATCTTCCTTTTTTCATTCCATTTTCACTTGATACAAGATATGAATACAAGCATTTTGTCATTAATACCATACAATGAATAAAGTAGTTTATGTATAGAACCGTCTTGTCTATTTAAAGGCGAGAGGAGTGAGAGAGTTGATAGGAACTGGTTTAAAATCAGGGTTTGCTATTGGTGGTGGGATAGTTTCATTCATGTTTGGAGGATGGACAACGATGCTGGGGGTTCTAATAGCACTAGTCGTATTAGACTATATTACTGGATTGACAGCATCATATATAAAGGGTGATTTAAGCAGTAAGCAGGGATTAAAAGGCATAGCTAAAAAAGTAATCATCTTTGCGATTGTTTCTGTAGGGAATTTTATTGACATAGCTTTAGGAAGCGGTCCATTTGTGAGAGAAGCAGTGATTATTTTTTATGTAACAAATGAAATAATTAGTATTGTCGAAAATGCAGGAAGGGCAGGAGTGCCTATACCGGAGAAACTAAGAAAAGGGATTAAATTACTGAAAAGCAAAGAAAAAGATAAAGAAAAAGAAAAGTAAGATTTACTTGATGGCTTACTGTTAAGGTTCTTTAAGATATTTCTAATATCAAAGGAATGAATAAATAAATTTATTTATAGGGAAGAAAAGCCTTGCAATTGGTGCTTTTCCTCCCTCTTCGGTTTGTTCTTTATTTAGCCGTTAATTTGAACCCAATATTATCTAATGCTGATTCTATCGTTTTCACTGTTTTAGTGTTTAAATTCTTTAATTGAGTATTATTTACTTCCTGTTTGGCAAATGAAGGTGAAACGCCAGTGATTACAGTGGATATCCCCATTATCTCCAAAGCTTGTACCATATCGAACAATACAGAAGGGAATGCATTCTCTAAAATAACTAACCCAGACAAATCGATAATGAAATGTTCGATTTGGTGCTCTGCTCCGTAATTTAGTACCTCCTGGATGATAAGTTCAGAACGAACCTCATCAATAACCCCTTGCACGGAAAGAATGGAAACACCTTTAGTTATTGGAATAATTGGAACACTTAAAAAGCCTAAGTTATATTTTGTTCGATCTAATTCAATTAAATGGGATAAAATTCCTGCGATAGTTTTTAGATATTTTTTATCATCTTCGGTAAACTGTTTCTCTTCCCGATCCATCACACATAACGTCCCAAATACATTTCCATTAGTATCTTTTAATGTAACACCTAAAAAACCCTTGACACCTAACAGAGAAGTGACCTCTAATTCCTTCGTCAAAGCATCTTCCGATAAATTTTCGGTATACATGGCATCTTCATCATTCATAATGATCAATCTGCAATAAGTATCACCGTATTTAACGCTATAGCCCTCTGGAATTATTTTTTCTTCTTTGTTAAAAGAACTAAGAACAGTCATGGCTGATTCTCCACGTTTCGTCACATAAGTTGTATTTACGTTTAGTTTTTCGCTAATTAATTCAAACATTTTTTTAGAGACATTTTTTAAGGATTGAAAATCATTTGTTGTGAGATTATATTTATTAGGCACGAGCTTCCTCCAATATATATAAATATAGATTATTAAAATTTAAAAATATAAAATGATTTTACCATATTTAAAGGATTTTGTTCAGTCGACACCCATTAAAAGTCGCAGAATTTTGTAATCGATAGGATGTAAATAAAGATTGATGAAGTTAAAGGTAGGGATTCTGGCGGGAAAGTAACGACTGAGGCTGCCACAGGAACGAGCGTAACTATGATTCCAGTTGTCTGATGGGATGTTTGGAAGAATTTTCATATAATTTCAATATAATGACAGGAAAAACCTTCGTTAATAGAGAAGTTTATTAAAACGTAAGAAACTAGTGCCGAGATTAAGGAGAGATATTTATGGACTTAAGATACCCAATTGGAGAATTCGAATTCAGGGATGACGTGACAATGGAAGTTGTTCAGACATGGATAAGTGAGATTGATATGGTACCAGTTAAATTAAGAGAAGCGGTAGATGGACTTAATGATCAGCAATTGGATACACCGTATCGTCAAGGAGGTTGGACTATTCGTCAAGTAGTTCACCATATGGCCGATAGTCATATCAATGCTTATACGCGAGTTAAGTTAGCACTTACTGAAAATAAACCTACAATTAGACCTTACGAGGAGGCTAAGTGGGCAGAACTGCCAGATTCAGAGATGGCTATAGATGTCTCGTTAACCCTTCTTTTCGCTTTGCACCAAAGGTGGGTGACATTATTACAATCACTAGAACCTAGCGATTTAGAAAAAACTTTCTATCACCCCGAATCTGGTGAAATGAAATTAGGAATAAATATTGGAAACTACTCATGGCACGGTAGGCATCATATTTCGCATATAACAACCCTTCGAGAACGCAATGGGTGGTACTAGAGAAAAAGATTTTATACAATTCGCCATTTAAAGACGCGTTAATTACCAAGTCTCTATGAAATGGAATTCGATAAAGAAAACCATAAAATTGTAATTAGCTGTGCGTATCTTTCTAATATAGTGACCTTACTCTCAAACATCCCTTTTATTGATAAAGTTGAATAGCGGTACTATAAATAATTATGATAAAGGCTTTGGAATATTTTACTGTTCTAGGGTCTTAGGAGGATGGGAATTTGTCTAATCTTAAACAAGAGTATTTTCTTGAAATAAAAGAACTACAGGAGGAAATGGATAGAGTGAAACGTGAAAATGAAGCGTTAACTCGAAAACTCCAAACTTACCATGAAGTCAGTTTGCACCATAGTGAGAGTGAAAAAAGATTTGAACAATTATTTAACATAAGCTCGGATGCGATATATTATTTTAAAATATCCGAAAACAATATTTCAGCCGGAAAATTTATTAAGATAAATGAAGTTGCACATCGCAGGTTAGGGTACACTCGTGAAGAAATGTTGGGAATGTCTCCTGCAGACATTGATATTCATGCGGAGGAAGAAATATATATAATACTTGAAGATGTTTATACCAATAGGACTTATACTTTTGAAACCACACATGTTTGTAAGGATGGCAGCCTGATACCTGTAGAAATTATGACGGATACCTTTGATGAAAAAGGTGAGAAATATTTTCTAACCGTATGTAGAAATATTAGTGATAGGAAAAAAGCGGAAAAAATAATACATAATACAAAAGAACAATATAAAAGGTTAGTTGAGTCTTCACCAAATGGTATTGCTATAATACAAGATGATAAATGGGTGTATGCAAACGAAGCCGCGCTTAAGTTATTTGGGGTTAAATCCAAAGAAAACCTCCTTGGTGTAAACATTTACGATTTGCTCGACCCCATAATTCATAATGAGTACAAGATGATTACCACAAAAGATGGAGTACCTGCTACAACAAACATATATTGGAAAACTATAGAAGGAAAAGAATTGCACACGGAAGTCATTTCAATGCCTTTTACCTTTCGAGAACGAACAGCTACTCAACTTATTATTCAAGATGTTACCGAACAAAAACATGCAGAGCATATAATGATACAGGCAGAAAAAATGAATGTTATTGGTGAAATAGCAGCGGGGATCGCGCATGAAATAAGAAATCCTTTAACATCTCTGAAAGGATTTGTGCAACTCTTTCGCGCTGGTACAGTTCCAAATCAAACATTTATAGATATCATGGAAACAGAATTAGAAAGAATTGATATCATTTCGAGTGAATTTCTTACACTTGCTAAACCTGGAAATATTAATTTTACGTCGCTGGATTTACAAACTCTTATAAAGGATGTTTTAGCCTTATTAGACACAGAACTATATAAACAATCTATTTTGATTGATATGAGAGTAACAACAGAGAATACTTCAGTTCGAGGCGAAATAACACAGCTAAAACAGGTTTTCATTAATCTTATAAAGAATGCCATTGAAGTAATGATAAATGGGGGAACCATTACGATTATTTTAGCAAATAGAAATGGGTGCGTTCACATTTCTATTCGAGATGAAGGAGCAGGAATGACTGATCAACAGTTAAGTCGTTTAGGAGAACCATTTTATACCACAAAAGAAACAGGCACAGGACTTGGCCTAATGGTCTCTTATACGATTATTTCTAATCATGATGGAGAGGTCAGTGTTCAGAGCAAATTGGATGAAGGTACAACGTTTACCGTAAAACTACCATCAATATAAGAAATGAATAAATTTTTCCGGGTGGTCAAATTAGAACATTGCAGAACTCGTACCGCTAGAATCGAACACTGTCTTTGGCAAGGCCCCGTCCTCTTCAATGAAACGGTATTGTGTGCTCATCAAAGAAACACTCTTATTTAGTAATTTCTTGCGCATAAAAAATTAAATTAATAGAAAAAGAAGCTGAACGGAACTCAGCTTCTTTCGAATCTATTTTGATAATTTTAAAGCAGCTTCTGCAACTCGTTTTCCATAGTCTTTTCCTAGTTGCATTTCAGGATCACTTGCTTTGTTCATTGGTGAATCTTGTGAAGACTCGACAGGAATAACTGCTGTTGCACCATAGGGCGTGCCGTATTTTATTCTATTCTCGTCTAATGGACCGGTGTTTGATACAAAAATCATTCCGTGATGTTGCATTGGCGTTTGAAGGGCACGACAAATGTTTTCCACACCACCATGCTGAGTGGAAGTTGTTCCAAATACACCGCCAACCTTTCCCTGGAGTCCACCAGTAAACCATAACTGGCCTAGTTTTGAAAGAAAAGTTGCCATTTTCAAGTTGGGCTCGCCAAAGTAACCTGAAGATCCCCACATAATAGCTCCTGCATCTTTTAAATCATCAGGGTCCGTTTCCTCGACTGCTTGTAGAAAAACTTCCGTGTTTTCAACTTGTTTTGCGCCATCTGCAAGTGCAGTTGCAAAATCCTTAGTATGACCGTTCATACTTGCATGTAAGACATATACCTTCAAAATAAAGGCCTCCTTTGTGAAATTAATACAATTGAATTATTAGCTAAAACAGGTTAATTTATACTAATATCGTTACTGAAAAAGAAGGTATCAAGAAATTTTAAACGAATAAAATCAGAATAGAGACTATATTTTCATGAAGCTATCTTTCTCAGCAGAGTCTCAGATACAAACTAGGTGATAAAAAAATAAATGAAACTTTTCAAGGAGAGAGGATGAGAGAGTATGATTTCCATGAGTAAAAATAAATGGATATTTCTTATCGCATTAACTTTAGTTTTCATTTTAGTGTTTTTTTCTGTGTATCATGCTTGGATCAGATTGCTGGAGAACTTGGTAAATTTTTAATTGGTCGAGGTTCGGGCTTTAAGGTCATTAGCCTCATAGCTTATTGGAACTTCTGAACATTCATTTAAAGGGGGATACGAAATGAAAGATTTAAAGGTTTTTACAGCAGTTATTTTTATAGTTTGTCTTTTTATTGGGATAGGTTTATCTATGCTTTTAGACAATTCAGAAAAAACTTTTCAAACTTTAGATGGAGAAGAGTTCGGTTTTTTTGTGGATCATCAAGAAATAGAATCTAGCATTTTTGACGCAGCATTTGATGCATCCTTTCACGCTCGAGTGAATGTGGCATTTCCCGGCGAGATAAGAACTGTCACCTCTTTGATTAACATATACGAGGAAGGTGAGCATGTAGCTCAATATCCGTCGGGAGCACTTATATTCGATGACGATTTTTTATTCGAAGGGGACTATGTCGATTTTGCAACTGGTGGAATGAACAACCTGGAAGAAAATGATGACGGATATTATTGGACTCAAGTCATTAAAGTCACCAACGGGAGTCTAAGAAGTGGGGTAGACTTGCGCATGAAGGAGATTTAGAAATGTGGACGCGGCAAGATAGTGTAGCTGTGAAAGATGCAGAACCTGTTATCTATGGAATCGGGGTGATAGAGGGTACAGGAGAGATGCAATCTGGTTATGAAAATCGTGAAGAATTTGAAGAATGGGCCGAGTCTCAGGGGAAAGTGATTACAATGGAATTGCTGATTTCATCAGAGAAAGAAGAATTAGAAACATGGGATCTGAGATAGAATAGGAAGTAAAATAATATAGGCTTTTCCTGAGGAAGTCTATTTTCCGATTGTTTTCTTGAAAAGCCAGGGAGCATTTATTGAGCATTGACAAATTAGCGCAAAAAACATATATTCATATTGTTAACCTTTATTTTATATAGGTTAACAATAGAGTTGCTTTATTGTTAATATCGATATCAGTCTATTAAACTTTTAAAGGATTGATAATATGCACACATATCGGGGGTAACTAAATGGAAAAATGGAAGGAACTTGCACAGCATGTATTAAATGATGGAGAGATAATGAATTCAGAAGCACTTTCAATTTTAGAGTGTCCAGATGAAGATATCCTTTTACTCATGCATGCTAGCTTTCAAATTAGAAAAAAATATTATGGCAAGAAAGTAAAGCTTAATATGATTATGAATGCAAAATCAGGCTTATGCCCAGAAAATTGTGGGTATTGTTCTCAATCCTCTATTGCAGAATCACCAATTGAAAGCTATAGAATGAGAGACAAAAAATTGCTTGTTGAAGGGGCAAAGCAGGCACATAAGCTGAATATAGGCACATACTGTATTGTTGCTAGTGGCAGAGGTCCCTCAAATAAGGAAGTCGATCAAGTAGTGGAAGCGGTAAAAGAAATAAAAAATACATATGGGTTGAAAATATGTGCCTGTTTAGGTCTATTAAAGCCCGAGCAAGCAAAGCGCCTCAAAGAAGCCGGCGTAGATCGATACAATCATAATATAAATACGTCAGCGAGCCATCACTCTAATATTACGACTTCTCATACTTATGATAACCGAGTCAATACAATTACTATTGCTAAAGAATCAGGTATGTCTCCATGCTCAGGTGTGATAATAGGAATGAAGGAAGAAAGACAAGATGTAGTAGATATGGCAACTAGTTTAAAGACACTTGATGCAGATTCAATCCCAATTAACTTTTTACATGCGATTGATGGAACCCTGCTAGAAGGTGTAAACGAGCTTAATCCAATGTATTGTTTAAAAGTACTGGCTTTATTTCGTTTCATTAATCCGACTAAGGAAATTAGAATTGCCGGGGGGCGAGAGGTCAATCTTCGTTCCTTACAACCTTTAGGATTATACGCAGCGAATTCTATTTTTGTCGGAGACTATTTAACAACAGATGGTCAAGAAGAAACGGAAGACCATAAAATGTTAGAAGATTTAGGATTTGAAGTAGAGTCGGTAAAAGAAATGAAAGAAAGTATGTTTTCTTAATTCATAACCAGTAAAAGATCTCTTACGTTCACCTTCAAGATGTTCCTTTCATATAATTTTGGGAGGAGGTGGGTATATGAGGAGAAGTTTATTTTGGGGTGTGGATTCTGCAGCAATTGCTGATCAAACATTGCTTAATTGTGTGGTCACTAACTTTGGTCAACCTGATTTTTGGGGAAGGTACCTTACGACAGTTCCAAATGTGAATGAAGGGTTAAGCAAAGAAGAAATCACGTTTATGCGAAATAAGGGGATTAAGTTACTTCCAATATACAATAATTTTCAAGAAGCAATAGGGTACTCAACAGGAAGAGTAGCGGCACGAAATGCTATCTTTAATGCTCAACGATTAGGAATAAATAATGATACGTTTATTTTCGCGAATGTAGAGAATTTTTTCAACATCGATGCTGACTGGTTAATGGGATGGGCAGATGCATTTGTCGAAAGCAGTTTCCGGCCAGGATATTATAACGACCCGGTAGAAGGAGATTTTAACGAAGCATTCTGTCAAGCACAGGGACAAAATGAAAATGTCAGGAATCAAACGGTTTTATGGAGTGCAGAACCTGAACCAGGTGTTACTAGGAAAAGTGATATCCCGGCGTATAACCCTGAAAGTCCAACATGTGGCGGCAATGTATGGGCTTGGCAATATGGGCGAGATGCTGAGATATGCCCAATAGACACTGTTCTTATGGAAGCTCAGCTTTTCAATAGTTTGTCTTGATCATTTGTGTAAAAAAATATTCATGTGGAGGAGCGTCTTAATATTTATAAGCATGCTCCTTTAATTAGTTATGAATGATTCTATGGAAACAAAAAATACAAATAGAGAAATGCCGATATTAACATATCCCCAGTAATAACGCTTCTTTCTAAGTTCACCTAATCCCGATAACAATAAAGTAATCCCTAAGAAAAATAATAAAAGAGGCATTAAATGAAAATTTTGTGATATAAGGCTATAGCTTCCTAAACAAAGTACAATGATTGCAGAAACAGCAGCATATAGTTTTAAAAACATGATCTCACCTTCCATAAGTTATTCATAGTCTTTAATATCAGATTAACATAACGTAGGAGTTAATTCAGTGACTTCCATAATTTAGCCGGAAATAAATTATATTTAAATATGTCGATTCCTTTGATATTATAGCTTAAATACGGTAGTTTGTTAGAATAGAGCTATTTGTAGTACTAAATGAATTAACTTGTATGTATTTTAAATATTATAAGGAAAGAATAGGAGTTTTAAAAGGATGTATGGATTTAAAATTGTAGATAAACTAGAAAAAATAGATGAAGATATCCAAAGAGATCAATTAAAATATCATTCAAAAAGGGTGTTGGTTAGTAAAGAATTCACTTTCGATGCTGCGCACCACTTGCATTGTTATGAGGGGAAATGTAAGAATTTACACGGTCACACATATACAGCGGTTTTTGGAATTAGCGGATTTGTTGATGAGACAGGTTTAATGATGGATTTTGGCGATATTAAAGATATATGGAAAAAAGAAATTGAAATTCATCTGGATCACCGCTATTTGAATGAAACACTTCCTGCAATGAATACAACAGCAGAAAATATGGTGGTCTGGATATATGAAAAAATGGCTGAATCACTGTTAAAGCCGGAGAACAAGAAAAAATATGAAGGTGGCAGACTAGAATTTGTTCGGTTGTTCGAAACTCCTACAAGTTATGCAGAAGCAAGACGGGAGTGGATGGAAAATGAGTAAGATTCCTGTGTTAGAAATTTTCGGACCTACTATTCAAGGCGAAGGAATGGTCATTGGAAAGAAAACGATGTTTATTCGAACTGCTGGGTGTGACTATTCCTGTGTATGGTGTGACTCAGCGTTTACATGGGATGGTTCTGCGAAAGATGACATCGTTCAAATGTCGGCGGAGGAGATTTGGCTGAAGTTAAAGGAAATAGGAAATGACCGCTTTTCTCACGTAACGATTTCAGGAGGTAATCCAGCGTTATTAAGGCATCTTGATAAAGTTATCCATCTGCTAAAAGAAAACAATATAACCATTGCTTTAGAAACACAAGGAAGCAGGTGGCAGGATTGGTTTTTGCACATTGATGACCTGACAATTTCCCCAAAACCACCAAGTTCAGAAATGAAGACAGATTATACTGTGTTAGATCACATTATAAAACAACTCAAGGATTCTAACAGATTCCCAAATACAAGTTTGAAAGTAGTTATATTTAATGACGAAGATCTTCTCTACGCTAAAGGTATCACGAAAAGGTATCCCTTATTACCACTTTATTTACAAGTAGGCAACGAAGATGTTTCAACTGAAAATACAACAAAATTAACGGAAGTACTACTCCATCATTACGAAGATCTAATTGATAAAGTTGTATCTGATAAGGAACTAAATGAAGCAAGAGTTTTACCGCAATTACATACACTGGTTTGGGGCAATAAAAGAGGAGTTTAATGTTTTTGTTGGACTTCAAATAGTAGTTGACGTGAACTAGAGGTAAGGCGAGAGATAAAGTTTTCTTATAAGTCTTTTTCTTCATATACATAGAAGAAAAATATGGTCATATATATTAATAATACGGTCATTCATAAATATCTTGTTCGGAATCCGAATGTAAGAAAATCTGTTTATAAAAGAAAGGAAGGGGGTAATTGTTAAATAAGCATCTAGATGTAGCAATGTATTGATCTCATCCAACATGGAATGTAGAAAAGTAACTGCAGTCAGACTTGATTTAAAATAATAATTAGGAGATGGTAGTATGTCACCCGTTTTAGCAGTTATTTTGGGGATTGCCGTTCTAGTGATATTATTATTCGTAATTACCAAGTCGATCAAGGGAAACCGTTCAAAGAGTGCAGATGATTCTGTCCTATCACAAAACAATTGCAGTGAATGTGACTTTACGATACCAGATAATTATTCCAAGGCTCTATGTCCGAATTGTAAAACATTTATAGCTAAGTAATAATCATTCATTATATGTAAAAAGCATTCACAAATTAAGCCAGTGAATGCTTTTTTGTATGGAGATTAAAAACTGTCTTTAGAACCATCCGGCTCACTTCGAATAATATCTCTACTGTAGCGATGGAATACATCTATATGAGCAAGATTGCCTGACTTAGCTTCCTCTAAAGCACTTACGTAGTCTAACTCCTTGCCAGACTCTGTTTTGAAAGCAATGATATCATTATCCTCATTTTTTCTTACGGCGACGATCTGTTCCTGAGTGGAATTAACATTCTCAGGATAGTCGTTTGTATTGTTAGCTCCCTGCGTTTTGTATTGATTGTAAATGTCTTCGAAATTTTTTGAATCCATGGTATCAAACCTCCTTATGAATAGTATCTTTTTTTACTATAAAAATATGTACATTCACTTTTCGGAAAGAGTATTGCAGAAGGAATATAAAAAAGCTGTTTATTTACTATGACTGTCAAATCATGGGGAAAGTCTAAATGCGTTTCCCATGGAAGCACAGCTTAAGCATATTCGAGCCACAAACCTATTCTCATATAAACAACAAACTGTAAGAAATAATTTATTTTAAAAACGTTATATTTCCATTATAATTACGTTAGGTGTTAGGTTTCTATTAGTTTTAGATGAGATGAGTTTAGATGAGATGAGGAGAGATGAGAACAATGAATAAGAAAGAATTGTATGCTCAATCAGGAGTGGCGATGACATGTCGTTCATTTAAAGAGTATGAAGAAATGTTTGAGTTGGACGTTGCAACGCTGGCGAAGAAGGCTATTCTGGATATTGCTGCAGGTGCTTCGTCATTTACTTCAGAATTAAATCAAAGAGGCTGTAATGCGATTGCAGCAGATCCAATGTACAGATTATCCACAGAAGAAATTAATATTCTAGGGGAAGAAGAAATGAGAATAGCTTCCCAAAAACTATCTAAAAGTGAGAATCTTTTTGTATGGGATTATTATCAAAACTTAGAGAATCATGAACGAATACGCAAGATGTCGTTAAAACAATTTATAGCTAGTTACAAAAATGATAAAAGCAAAACAATGTATGTTCCAGCTAATTTACCTCGGTTACCTTTTGAAAAGGATGTATTTTCATCTGTGTTTTGTAATCATTTTTTATTTTTATATGAAGCACAATTTGATTACACATTTCATTTGAAAGCGATGAAAGAATTAATAAGGGTGACCCAAAGAAACGGATCGATTTATGTTTATCCCTTAGTTGGATTTAATGATGAAGTTTATTCTCATCTAAAGGAGTTAATACAAGAAGTAGAGAAAACTGGTGCGAGTGTTGAAATGATAGAAACCGCCTTCCGATTTTTACCTTCAGCAACTCACTTTTTGAAAATAACTAAATAATGCAGCAGTGACGTTCCTTGTTTGAATGGAGGGACGTCATTTTTTAAAAGTAATGCTATACTCTAAGAAACAATTGCTAAGATAATAGACTATTTTCGGATACAGCCTCCGCATTCAGGAACCAATCTGTTTTCATAAATACGATAAAAAGATTCATTAGGAGTGATTGACATGTGGGAATTGTTGTTAGCCATGCTGGAAAGGTTGGGCATCATTGTCGCAGTCGCTTTCATAATGACTCGCTTTAAATTCATTCGGCATCTAATTGATAAACGAAAGATTACACCACAACATAAGGTTAGTGTCATCGTTATGTTTGGCATATTTGGAATAATAGGCACATATTCGGGTTTAACGGTCAACGCAGAGCATGCAACGTATACGAGGTGGGCCCTTGAACTGAACGAAGGAGAAGCAATTGCTAATTCAAGAGTAATTGGGGTGGTGGTTGCCGGTCTACTCGGCGGGTGGAAAATTGGTTTAGGAGCTGGATTAATTGCCGGTACTCACCGTTTCTTTCTAGGTGGTTTCACAGGCATAGCTTGTGGACTAGCTACTGTGATTGCAGGAGCTATTGCCGCATATTTTTACAAAAGAAATAAAAATAAGCGGATTATCTCTTTACAGACCGCATTCTGGGTAGGAATGATTGCGGAAGCAGTTCAAATGATTATTATCCTACTAGTCGCAAGGCCATTTGATCAAGCGATGCTTCTCGTTGAAAGTATAGGTGTACCGATGATCATTGCTAACGGAATCGGAACAGCTATTTTCATCTTAATTATCCGAAACGTTTTTTATGAGGAAGAAAAAATGGGATCAATACAAGCGCAGAAAGCATTACGATTAGCCGATTACACGTTAAAATATTTACGAAAAGGACTTAATAAACAATCAGCCCAAGCTACGTGTGACATTCTTTTAAAGGAAACAAGAGTAGATGCTGTTTCTTTAACCAATAAGGATACGGTGTTAGCTTTCGAAGGGCTAGGTCATGAATACCATTTAGTAAATGATAAAGTTAGAACTGGCGCTACGAAACGAGTGTTAAGAGACGGCGAGGTAGTTATTGCTAATGAAGAAGAAATTTCTTGTGGCCACGAGAAGTGTCCATTGAGATCAGCTATTATCGCACCTCTGAAAATAAAGGATATAACGATTGGGACATTGAAATTTTACTTTAAATCAGAAGAAGATATGACACAAACGACGATTGAATTAAGCAAGGGACTATCTACAATTCTAAGCCATCAGCTTGAGTTATCTGAAGTAGACCGACATTTGGAGTTGGCAAAACAGGCAGAAATTAAAGCTCTTCAGGCTCAAGTAAGTCCACACTTTTTATTCAATGCTTTAAATACAATTGTCGCGTTAATTCGAACGGATCCAATGAAAGCTAGAAAGTTATTAATTTCTCTCTCTCATTTTTTTAGACAGAACTTAGCTGGGACAACAGCAACAGAAGCTACATTAGAAGAAGAGCTTAATCATGTGAAAGCATATCTTCAAATAGAGGAAGCTCGTTTTTCAGATAAGTTAACGGTAGAATTCGATGTCGATGAAGAGGTATTACATGCTAAAATTCCACCGATGACATTACAGCCTATTGTTGAGAATGCAATTAAACACGGGGTGAAGCAATCAACAGAAGCTAGTTTGATAATCATACGAATTAAAGAACTGAGAGAAGTCGTTCATTTAGCTATTCATGATAACGGGAGCGGAATTTCAGAAGATCGTTTGAACGAGTTAGGTAACGAGAAAGTATCGTCTGAAACAGGAACAGGTATAGGACTCTCAAATGTGAACCGCAGATTGCAAATGATGTATGGTGAAAAGAGAAAAATCAACATAGAAAGTAAACAAGGGAAAGGAACAGTAGTATCCTTCTCTATTCCTTTAAAGAGGTGATTAAGGATGAAACGTATTCGTGTTGTTGTCGTGGATGATGAGCCATATAGTCGCGATGAGATATTATTTTTACTTGGAAAGTATCAAGAAGTGGAAATTGTCGGGGAAGCAGAATCTGGAGAAAAGGCTTTGGGAGTAATCATGAGAAAGTCTCCGGATGTGGTGTTTATTGATATTGAGATGCCACAAATGTCCGGAATGGAGCTGGCGCATTCACTTAAAAGTATGAAAAAAGTACCTCTCATTGTTTTTGCTACTGCATATCCCGATTATGCAGCAAAAGCTTTTCGTGTTCAGGCGCTGGATTATATTTTAAAACCATTTGACGAAGAACAGTTGGAGGAAACAATGCTTTTAGTAAAGGATCGGCTCATTGTTAAGGAAGCGCCTAATGAAAAAATTGTTGTTAGTAGTGCAAGGTTGGCGGTAGAGGACGAAGGGAAAATTGTATACTTGTCCCCTAACGAGATCACGTATTTGTTTCGTGAAGAAAGAGAGACAATGATACGAACAACAGACTCACAATACAGCATGAAAATGCCGCTTAAAGATATAGAGATGAAATTGAAAAATCATCCATTTTTTCGAACTCATAAAAGTTATTTGGTTAATATAGATAGAATTGAAGAACTCATTCCTTGGTTCAATGGAGCATATCAAGTAAAAGTAGAAGGTAGTAATGAAGAAATACCAGTAAGCAGAAATTATGTCAAAGCTTTACGTGAGAGATTGGAACTCTAGGTAACGAATTATTATAACACTTAGAACAGAAAGGTGACTTCAATTAGTCATCTTTGTTACACGTAAAACCGAATAACTTACATGTTGAGTGCCTCTATTAACATCTCGTCACAAAACAGACACATTTGTTTATTGGTGATGATAAAATGAAAGCGTGTTCAAACGTGACTATATAATAGAAAGAGGTGCTTTTAACATGATTACATTTCTAGTTTGTATTGCAATTTTAATTATTGGTTATTTCACTTACGGAAAATTGATTGAGCGGATCTTTGGAGTTAATGAGGCAAGGCAAACCCCTGCATATAGTCAAAAAGATGGGGTGGATTATATTCCAATGGGTACGAATCGTAACTCGATGATACAGTTACTAAATATCGCTGGCGTAGGACCTATATTCGGTCCAATCATGGGAGCTCTTTACGGACCAGTAGCTTTTATCTGGATAGTTGCTGGATCAATCTTTGCTGGCGCAGTTCATGATTATCTGACAGGGATGATTTCCATTCGTAACCATGGGGCGCATTTACCACAGCTTGCCGGTAAGTTCCTTGGCAATTCTATGAAGCATATCGTCAATGTAATTGCAGTGCTTCTTCTGCTATTGGTAGGAACCGTCTTCGTCACTGCACCTGCTGGACTATTATTCAATCTATTGGATGGTTGGGTAGCACTAGGTGTCATTACTGGAGTAATTTTTGCTTACTATATATTAGCAACTCTTCTTCCGGTCGATAAAATTATCGGCAGAGTATATCCAATCCTAGGAGCATTATTAGTAATCAGTGCTATTGGTATTGGTGGAATGTTACTATTTACCGGAGCGCCAATTCCTGAAATAACGCTTGAGAATATGCATCCTGGTGGCGCAGCAATCTTTCCATTATTAATGATAACTATTGCATGTGGAGCTATTTCCGGATTTCATGCAACACAATCACCGATTATCTCCAGGACCATGGAATCAGAAAAAAATGGACGTAAAATCTTTTATGGCATGATGATCGTTGAAGGTATTATTGCAATGATCTGGGCAGCTGCTGCGATGAGTATATTCTACGGTACAGATTTAAGTGATTTAATTGCTTCTGGTGGAGCTGGCCTTGTTGTCAGTGAAGTTGCATTTACTTTACTAGGTGCGGTTGGTGGAACACTAGCTGTTTTGGGTGTCATTGTACTTCCAATTACTTCTGGTGACACAGCTTTCCGTTCAGCACGAATGATAATTGCCGACTATATTAAAGTCCCTCAATTAAAAATGATGAACCGTTTATGGATCGCATTACCACTATTCGTTGTCTCTTTCGCATTGACAAACATGGACTTTACTCTTTTATGGAGATACTTCGGTGTAACGAATGCGGCGATAAGTGCGATTGCATTATTTGTAGGGGCAATGTATTTAGCCATTCAAATGAAGTTTCACTGGGTTGCAACCATCCCCGCTATTTTCATGACAATGGTTTCCTTTACATTTATCTTTAGTGCACCGATTGGTTTCGGGCTCCCAATGACAACATCTTACATGTTAGCTGGGATAAGTACAGGGATTGTAGTAGCTTTGTTTGCTTATAAAGTGAAACTTAATCGAGAGATTGAAAACTTTAAAATTGATGAGGACGTAACAAAGATAGCTTAAATTGAAGACATACTATTGTATTGCTTGTAAAAAGCTGATTCTCACTGACAAGTGGGAATCAGCTTTTTTTAATTGTGATATATATGCTAATGCATACAAAATGCCATCTCTACAAATAATATTCCTAAGTATATTTTTCAGAGAGGGGATATGGAGCATGAATTCAGAACAGGACGGAAACAGTACTGAGGAAAAAATGAAGGAGCATCAGCAGCATAAATCTTTGGTTGCTTCGGAATTAGGTGATTTATTTGCTAATTACATTGGCGATTCGTTATTTTGTTGCGTGTATCAACATCACCTCGAAGTAGTTGAAGACAGCGAAGTGAAAGAATTTTTAACCATTGCACTAAAAAATAGCAAAAAACATTTAGAATCGATTAAAGAAATATATAGTAAAGAAAATATACCACTGCCAGTCGGTTTCGGCGAGCAAGATTTTCGGAAAAAGGTGCCCCGTTTATTTAGCGACTTATTTATGGTGTTTTATGTTACAGAAATGGGAAGAGAAGCGTTATTAACCTATGGAAGTGCTTTGTCTACTTCGTTTAGACAGGACGTTATTAGTCATTTTGAAATGTGTATTAAAGATTCCATAGAAATTTATAAACAAGGTCAATTTTTGTTACTTTCGAAGGGAATGGATATTTCTCCACCTGCAATTCCTTATCCCAAAAAAGTTGACTTCGTAGAAAAGAAATCTTTCATCTCAGCTGTAGCTGGTAAAAATAGACCCTTAACTGCAATAGAAATTAAACAACTACAAATTAATCTTAATACAAATACATTAGGTAAGTCATTAGTGCTAGCATTTAGTCAAATTGCAGAATCAGAAGAATTAAGAAAGTATTTTCATGAAGGTTCACAATTAGCTGAGAAGCAGATTGTTGAATTGAGCAAAACATTACTAGATGACAGCTTACCGTCGCCAAAATTAATGGATGCCCATATCACTGACTCTACGATTTCTCCGTTTTCTGACAAATTATTGCTGTATCACACTGTCCTCGCCAACGGGAGTGGCATACAAAATTATGGACAGGCAGTATCTACAATATTAAGACATGACATTCATCTTCAGTTCGCAGGACTTACAGCTGGAATCGCAAAATATGTAAATGATGGAACAAAGCTCATGATAAAAAAAGGGTGGTTGGAAGAGCCCCCAAAATCCGCTGATCGAGACAAACTTTCAAAAATGTCAGATGGAAATCAACCTGTCGAGTAATTGGTTGGCTACCGTGAAAAGAAAGCCAAAAAAACATGAGGTTTTAATGTGGAGCATAGCATTACCGGGTTTTGGTCAGTTTCTAAATAAACAAGTGTTAAAAGGCATTATTTTGATAATTTTAGAGTTTTTAGTGAATGTTCAAAGTAACTTTAACTTAGGGATTATGTATTCATTTAGGGGAGAAATAAGTGCTGCCTCCGAGGTGCTCAATTATCAATGGCTTATGTTCTATCCATGTTTGTATATGTTTGCCATTTGGGATGCCTATCAGGATGCTGATGGAGAGGTATCTGATTTAGCTTATCTTCCATTCGTTTTTGGTGCATTTTTTATTACAATCGGATTGATGTATTCCAGCAAGGTCATTTTGTTCGGAATACTGTTAGGACCTGTTTTTTTACCGATGCTCTTTTTAATTCCCGGATTACTCATAGGATATATTGTTAGAAAAATTGTAATGATAATTACTTAGCGAGGAGTGAAAAGATGAATGAACTAACAGCGGATGAGACCTCCAATTTATTTATGACCTATATAACCAATTCAATGGCATCGAATGTTTCGGCAAATCTGTTAAAAAAAGAAGACGACCCGTGGGTAAAACAGATGCTCGATTTCGCTTTAAAGCTTGCAAATTATCAAGTATACGGAGCAGAAAATTTTTTGTTAGATGACGGTCAAACCTTGCCAGAACCTTTTACTAAAAAAGATATCGTGCTTAAAAATAAACGATATTGTTCCACTAACTTTGTTGTGTTACTTAAGTTTAGTTTAGCGCAAGACTCCTTAAATGTGCTAGGTTTAGCGCTCTCTACAAGTATAAGGCCCGAAGTGCGGGAATTTTACAAGACATGTTTAAATAAAACTGCAGATCTAGTAGATATGTGTTTAAAACTAAAAGTGAAACTTGGATTACATCAGCCTTTGATCTATCTCCCTGAAAATCCAAAAGTAGATAAAGTCGACAAGCAGGCTTTTCTAGGAAAACTTTTGGGGGGTAATCGGAATTTAACTGCTTCAGAAGTATTGCAACTTACTAACAATTATCGGGCAATAGAAGTGACCCGCGAGGTATGTCGATCATTTTCCCAGTCAATGAATACGGAACTTAAAGCACATTATGAACGAGGCATAGAAATGTGTAAAGACCATTTAGAGAGTATTAAATCAAAGCTAGACAAAGATGAATTGCCTCAGCTACCAACTTGGGAATCAGAAATCGATACGGAAGGAGGGGCACCATTTTCAGAGCGGTTGATGCTATTCAAAACAGCAAATTTAATGAGTGCTGCCGCGGGTCGTTACGGAGTCTCTGCTTCTTCCATATTTCGTAAAGATTTAGGAGCTCTGTTTCTTAAGCTAATGGGAGGCATACTGATTTATGCGGAAGATACAAGTAACTTACTCATTAAACATCATATGTGGGATCACCCACCATTACTAAAGAAAAAGTAGGAGTGGGTGGAAAAGTCGGCTCAGGTGACAGGCGTTTTTAATTAATATAAAGGGGAAAACCAGGAGTACTAGTTAACATCTCTTAGTTTAAGGAGGGATAATGATGTCATTAATTACGCTTGTCGCAACAAAAGAACTCATCTCTATAATGAGTGATGGAAGGTTATGTGAAGGAGACAAAGTCTACCAAGAGGATTTCAAAAAAATAGCGATGATATCAGATAACATTGTTTTAGGTGCTACTGGAAATCATGAGGAGGCTAAATCCCTCTTAGCTAATGCTGCTGAATGGCTGGAAAGTTCAGAAGATGATATCGACAGCTTTGTGAACGTGACACGAGAAAAGGTATTGAAAATCAAGCCAAAAAACCACCGGACTAATATTACTCCCATGTCGTCATAGGAGCAGTTAATCGTGATAATGATATTATTTACTATTATTTTACCAATGACAAAAAATATAAATTAGAAAAGTGCTTACCTAAGATCCATGATCCTCACCCGGTGTGTTTTTCGTTAGGGAAAAGAGAAGCAGTTGATAAACTAAAAAAGAGAACCTATAAAGAAATGACTCTAGAAGACATAATTAACGTCCAGTCAAAAATTAATACAGAAATTTCTCATTTGGATAAGACAGTAAATACTACGACATTTCATGAGGCAATTTCTCTCACTAATTATTAGACAAAAAACAATAGATAGATAATCATGCATACATGAACGGGGACTTACATCTAGTAGATCTGCTCATGGATTATTAATGAGGAAGATAAGTAAATGAAATTAAAAACTCTCTGTGACTAAACTAGACATTTTTCATGGCAGGAAGAATATAATCTATCATAGAAAGGTGTTAAAAAGGAGTGGTGTCGTATGACAAGAAAAATAGCAGAGTCTTCCGAAGAAATGATGGAGATTCTAGAGAATGATTTTCTGTCGGTTAAATATAGTTTCAGGGAGTTCGAATTTCAAGAAGTTGCTCCATTATCATGGATCGTAACAGGGGAAGAAGGTAGAATTTATTTATCTTTTGACAAAAGAATAAGAGGACTGAATGTTAAGAGAGATACAAAACATATTCATGATGATTTTATTGTTCCTAGTTATGCATCCAATTTAGAAGACAAGTACTGGCAATATGACTTACATTATTTCATTGGTGAAGCATTTAAGGTAACAAACTTTATGCCTGAAAGAGAGTTATGTAAAGAAGAAATGAGAAGATTTTTTCAAGTGTCAGAAAGCTACTTAAGACTTATAAACAAACCTTCGAGAGAATTGCTGGCTAGCATTAATCGTCATAATGCCAGTGCCGGAACTTTGGCAGGACTGTTACATTCTCATGTGAAGTATAGCCTTCGGGAGATCGCAGGCGAAAAAGAAGTTCTGTTTGAAAGTATTGCTTTGCTGAAAGAATTTGATGCCATTGAAGCAGGAAGAGATTATGATAGAAAGAAATTTACTTTGATGTTAGACGGTTGTGAGCGGATAATATCGCAACATAAAATGTATATTCATTAAATTTTATTAAAGAGCCTAGTCCATAGTTATAAAACTAGGTTCTTTTTTGACATAAGATAGATGACAGCCAACAGCTTTACAGTAGACGTATCATTCGAGTAGCACCTACATGAAATTCATACGTGCTACTCTTAGTGGCGAAAGCCCGCGCTGCATTTAACAAAAGACGGCTATGCCGTTTTCCTTACTGATCATTTTTTGTTGCCTGTTGGGACTCACTAACAAGTCTTTTTGTCATGTCTTCTGTTGCTTGTGAAGAATCTCCACTTGGGTCTACTCCTAATTCCTCAGCAATTTCATACTTCATTTTATCTAGAGCTTTTTCAATTCCAGGTACTAAGAGTTTGTTACTTTCAACCATATTCATCAACTCCTTTTGTTTATTTCTCTTATTATGTCTAGTTAATACATTTTTATCAGGAATACAAATGTAATCTTTGACGCTAAAACTAAAATTGATTGTCTTTATCGATAAGAATTTATTTTTTATAAGCAAAATACTTGAAAGTCAAAATAGGTCAAAGTATACTAGAAATATGTTAGTCAAAGATAGTCAAAGTCAAATTAAATATAACAATAAAATTCCGCATAAATCAGGGAGGTAGTAATATATGAATTGTCAAAAATGTAACGAAAGACAAGCAACAATTAATTTAAATGTGCAATTGAATCATAGCAAGCATCAGGTGCAATTATGTCACCCTTGTTTTAAAGAATTACAATCTGAAAGTAAAATGCCTTCTGGTTTTGGAGGATCTTCAGATATGCCATTAAAAGATTTTTTTAACCAATTCAATGAATCAACAATGAATGCACAAAACCAAGATAAAAATGGCAAGCAAGCTCAGCAAGGAGGTAACCGAGGAGGTGGCTTATTGGACCAGCTTGGTCAAAATGTTACACAGGCTGCAAAAACAGGTTTAGTTGATCCGGTTATTGGTCGTAATGAGGAAGTAGATCGAGTCATTGAGATATTAAATCGTCGTAATAAAAACAATCCAGTTCTTATCGGAGAACCAGGGGTTGGTAAAACTGCAATAGTGGAAGGACTAGCTCTTAAAATTAGCGAAGGAGATGTTCCTTCTAAGCTCTTAAACAAAGAAGTATATTTACTCGATGTCGCTTCCTTAGTGGCGAACACAGGAGTTCGGGGTCAATTTGAAGAAAGGTTAAAACAATTGATTGCTGAACTACAGCAGCGCAAAAATGTGATTTTATTCATCGATGAGATTCATCAAGTGGTTGGAGCTGGTTCCGCAGAAGGCTCCATGGATGCCGGTAACATATTGAAACCCGCATTAGCTAGGGGCGAACTTCAAGTAATTGGTGCGACGACATTAAAAGAGTACCGTACAATTGAAAAAGACGCAGCGTTAGAGCGCCGTTTCCAGCCGGTGATGGTTCATGAACCATCGGAAGAGGATGCCATTGATATTCTAAAAGGAATTCAATCAAAATACGAAGCATACCATGAAGTAACTTATTCTGAAGAAGCAATTCGTGCATGTGTGACGTTATCTCATCGTTATGTTCAAGATCGATTTTTACCTGATAAAGCAATTGATCTATTAGATGAAGCTGGATCAAAACTAAACTTACAAGCAGGTGGCACCAACCATAGTAATATTGAAGAACGGTTAAGGGTGATAGCTGAGGAAAAAGATGCAGCCCTGAAAGACGAGAACTATGAAGTGGCTGCGAAGCTCCGAGATGAAGAAGAAAACTTAGAAAAGCAATTGGAAACGAAGAAAGAAGAAAAGGTAATCGTAAACGTGGAGAACATTCAGGCAATCATTGAAAGGAAAACTGGTATTCCAGTAGGTAAACTCCAGGATAATGAGGCGTCAAAAATGAAGAATCTTTCTGAGAATCTTGCTGGAAAAGTGATAGGACAAGCTAATGCGGTATCTAAAGTTGCGAAAGCTGTCCGTCGTTCCCGTGCAGGGCTAAAGCCAAAACATCGTCCGATTGGATCGTTTCTATTTGTAGGGCCAACGGGTGTCGGAAAAACCGAGTTGACGAAGACACTTGCAGAAGAAATGTTTGGTTCAAAAGATGCTATGGTTAGACTTGATATGAGCGAATATATGGAAAAGCATGCTGTCTCGAAATTAATTGGTTCGCCTCCAGGCTATATCGGTCATGATGAAGCGGGTCAATTGACGGAAAAGATTCGTCGGAACCCATACTCCATCATCTTACTTGATGAAATCGAGAAAGCACATCCAGATGTCCAGCACACTTTTCTGCAAATATTAGAGGATGGGCGGTTAACGGACAGCCAGGGCCGTACAGTCAGTTTTAAGGAGACTGTGATTATAATGACGAGTAACGCTGGCGTGGGTTCAAAGCAAGGGAAGGTAGGATTTGGTGCTGACAACGATGCGTTAAGGCAAACTTCGATTTTGGATTCCTTGTCAGCTTACTTTAAGCCTGAATTCTTGAACAGATTTGATGCAATTATTGAGTTTGATCACTTAGGAAAAGACAGTCTTATCGAGATTGTGGAATTAATGCTAGAAGAGTTGCAAGAAACATTGAAAGAACAAAATATGAGTATAGCAGTATCACAAGAGGTAAAAGAAAAGTTGGCTGAGCTTGGTTATCATCAAGAGTTTGGTGCTCGACCATTGCGTCGAACGATTTCCGAACAACTAGAAGATCCAATTACTGATTTGATTCTTGACAAAGATGATACGAAAGAAATCAATATTGTTCTGGAGAATGAAGAGATTAAATTGGTATAAACAATCACACCCACCATGTGGTAAAATTCATATGGTGGGTGTTTTAATTATTTATTTATAAAATACAGATACAATATCTGTCAACAAAGGAGAATGATGAACCATGCGCTCTTCTACAAAAATGAAGTGGCTTACAGGATGTTTTGAATTTATTCTTGGTATTCCGTTCCTAGGTGCATCCATTGTCATTGGATTCTCATGGGCACCTCTTGGAGTAATGTTGTTATTACATGTTATTACAATAATTATTTCTGCAAGAGACGGCGGTAATAAATACGGCTCTGTTATTGGCATTTTCACCAATCTCATTGCATGGATTCCATTTGTCGGAATGACCATGCACCTGATTACTGGAATTGTGCTTATGGTAGATGCTGCCAGAGGAAAAACAAAACGAATAGAGTAGATCGCGAAGGGGCTGAAAAAGGTTATTTGAACTTTTTTAGTGCCTTTTTTTAGTAGATAAGAATTTATAAAATTGACAGCTATCTTTACGCCACGCGTGTCAAGGGAAACCCACCCTTGACACTTAAATGATGGTGGCTAAAAGATCACGCTGTATTTAATAAAAGACGGCTATCCCGTTTTTCTTATTGACTTAGTTCTTGAGACTCTTTTTTCGTATTCACAGGTAAGGGTTTCATTCCATTTTGTACCGAGTCCTAGAAATTGTTTTCTAAATGAAATGATAGTACATTTATAGAATAACTAAACAATTAATAAAGGGTGTGGGAATCTATGACAGGGAATGATAAACCAGAGGGGAAAAAGCCTGAAGAAATTTCTAAAGACGGTTCATTTAAACGGCAAAAAAACAGGTTTGCAACGCCTTTTGGAACAAAGTCTGGTGAGCTGCCTGTAGTAGCAGGTCGCTATCGTCTTATATGGTCCCCAGCATGTCCATGGGCCCATCGCTCGGTAATCGTTCGAAAAGTTCTTGGTTTGGAAAATGTTATTAGTTTAGGCACAGTTAGCCCAATGCGTCCGGATATTCCTCGGGTTGACTGGGAATTTTCTTTAGATGATCAAGGAACGGATCCAGTGTTAGGGATTAGATACTTAAGTGAAATATATATTAGCACAGATCATAACTATTCTGATCGTCCGACGGTTCCAGTAGTAGTAGATGTGACAAACAAACAAGCTGTCAATAACGATTATTTCAAACTTACAAATTATTTAGAAAGAGAATGGGCTCCTTTTCATAAAGAAAATGCACCAGATTTATACCCCCCACATCTACAGACTGAAATTGACGCTTTAAATGATATTATTTTTCACGATATAAATAATGGTGTATATAAATGCGGCTTCGCTGCGTCACAAGATGCTTATGAACTAGCTTTCGACCAATTGTTTGCGAGGTTGGACGATTTAGAAGACCGCTTATCAAAACAAAGGTTCTTATTTGGTGATTTTATTACTGATTCTGATGTACGACTTTACTCTACCTTAATCAGATTTGATGCCGCCTATTATTCAGCTTTTAAAACGAATAGAAACCTTATCCGAGAATTTAAAAACTTAGGTGAATACGTTAAGGATTTATACCAAACGCCTGGTTTTGGAGATACAACGGACCTTGAGGCGATTAAAAAACATTACCATTTGTCGATAACGATAAATCCAAATAATAATGAGAAGAAAATTCTCCCGAAAGGACCTGATTTAACTAGCCTTGACTCACCGCATAGCCGGCATTTAATAAGTGGTAAACAAGAGAAGTTTCTCAAGTAATGTTAGTGAGGGGATAATGTAATGATTACACGTAATGCTGAAAAGGAAGAACTACAACTAATTCGAGATCAACGAATAGCTGCATATGCAGAGCATGCCAAGGAAATAAATGAAGATCACTGGAAGGGTCTTGAAAAAGCAATTTCATCAGAGGGCGACATTCAACCAGGCTCAGAGATGATTGTTGCAGAAATCCATGGAGAAATTCTTGGTAGTGTCGTATTGTTTCCAGCCAAAACAGATGCTTATGAGGGATATGTCGAGGAACTGGAATACCCGGAAATCCGAATGCTGGCAGTGTCTCCTGAAGCGCGTGGTCAAGGTGTTGCGAAAGCTTTGATATTAGAATGCATTCGAAGAGCGAAAGAAAAAGGCTATGATACAATTGGTCTTCATACTGGATCTTTTATGAAAAACGCGATTAAACTTTATGAACAATTTGGCTTCGAACGTATTCCACAATATGATTTCGAACCAGCAAATGATGGTATTATTGTGAAAGCATTTCGATTGTCGATATAGAGGGATGTAAAACTGCTTCTCTTCGCGCTAACAGCATAAAGGCAAGCAAGTTGACAGCTATCTTTACGCCACAAGCATCAAGGGAAGTTCGCTTCCTTTCGAGTAGCACCTACACGCACTAAGTAGGTGCTACTCGGGGGTGGCTTTAAAGATCACGCTGTATTTAATAAAAAGACGGCTATGCCGTTTTTCTTATTATACCTTCGTAGTTGTATCAATGAAATCTCTCTTCTACAGGTAAATGTATGGGAACCTTAAACCACCACAAAACAAATATGGCGACAAATCCCGATAGAACATAAGTTAACAGAGGACGGGTTTCATGCAGTTTCAATAGTGGAAACATGACAAATAAAAAAACAATCGACCATCCTAACGTCCATCCGTATTGATAGTCGATATGTCCTGTTAACGTAAATATATATTCCCATATCCCATAAATTGCAATCCACTGGAGTGTATGTAAAATCTGTTTGATCATCGTTTTTGGGAAGTTACTTAAAAATAATAGCCCAGTAGCAGGAAAGACGATAAATGTATAGATGGTTTCTGTTACAGAATGATTTGAAAATAGATCAGCGTCCATTCTCCAAAGAAAGTGATTTGCTGTGTAAAAATTGTAAATCATGTTTCCGAGAGCGAAGAACAGTAATGAAGCGTGATACTTCTTCCAATTCCTCCAATCACCCCATCCATAGGCCGCTATAATACTAATAATTGCAGTAAGTATATGCATAAAATTCACCTTTTAAAAAAATATTTTTTGTTTAAAATGGTTGTTTTCATTATTCTGAAAGCAAGTTGATACAATAGTAGTGTGCATATATTTGGGTAATATTATTAAAAAATAATAAGCTAAAAGTAAGAAGTTTAAATTGAATCACGAACGATCTCGAATATTATAGCGAAATTTCAAACTGGAAATGAAAGGTTAGAAGTAGAAGAATTTATCAAAAGTATCATGCATTTGGTTGAAACTAATTTAGACAACAGTAACTTGCAAGAAAGTAAACAATACTAATTATTAATTATGCTATAATAATAGAAATTACATAGAAATGGGTGGTAGATGTGGCTTCTATTGGTAAGCTACCAGAAAATATTTCATTGTTACACGCTTTAGATAGTATCGGTGAAAATATTATTGTTGCTGATGTAAATTATAATATTGCGTGGATGAACTCACATGCTACAGAATTGTTTTCAAAAGTTATCACTTTATTTGATATTCCTGATTTACAGGATCTATTGGGATTGAATATGGGCCGATTCCATCGTGATCCGAATTATCAAAAAAAAATTATGGATGAACTAACAGAAGTGCACCGGGCTCGTATAAATATCCGTAACAGATTGGTAGCAGATATTGTTATAACACCTATAAAAACTGAAGCGGAAAAAATAGAAGGATACATAGTTATGCTGTTAGACGTGACAACGAAAGCAGAGGAAGAAAAAAAGAAAGACAATTTGATCAAGGGCTTATCTGTTCCCATCATGTATATATGGGAGAAAACAATTGCACTTCCTCTAATAGGAGATTTTACACAGGAACGTGGAGAAAGTATGATTTCTTCTGTTTTAAAGGAATCTTCTTCTAATGATATTGATTACGTACTAGTATCTCTGGGTGGATTAAATAAGTTTGATGATGGAGTACAGTCAAGTATAAAAACGTTAAATGATTGCTTGCAATTAATGGGGATAGAATGTATCCTGGTTGGAATTACGCCAAAAATAGCAATGACCTTTGGTGAGAATAATAAACAAATGCGTACTATTAGCACTTCACACGAGGCTCTAAAGTACATTATAAAAAAACAAAGTAGAGAAACTGATATCGCGAAGTCTACTTGACAAATACCAAAAAAGTATGATAAAAATTAAGTAATCGTTTTCAATTGCATACAAGGATTGTGACTGTTCGGCAGGCAAAACCTAACTTTGTAATGGAATTTCTCTTCTTGGGGGACATTCTATAACAAAGTTAGGTTTTTTATTTCTTAACCTGCAGAAGCTAAAGATATTTCGATAGGAAGGTGAGGTGGATAATGATAATAAAGAAAGTCTTATATTTTAATATAGTTATGCAAAGAATGAATTCGATCATCAGGAAACAAACAATCCTTACTAGTAAAGGGTTATTACTATAACAAAAAATTTAACAACTGATCGGCCATGTTAGAAATTATCGAAATATAAAATATTTTTGTCGTGAAAGCGTTGACACATGTTTAGAGAAGTAATATACTAAGCTTACAAATTAAATATCCTTCGAAGGAATGTTACCACTTAGTGGGCATAACCTGATCTGATTTTGAGAACACACAATTTGTGTGCGTTTCAAATCGGATCAGGTTTTTATTTTGCAAAAAATAGAAAACATCATAAGAAAGTGGGGGTTATCATGAAATACGAAGAGTTAGCAAAAGATATTATTGACAAAGTTGGCGGGAAAGATAACGTCAAAAGTGTTGTGCATTGTATCACCAGATTAAGATTCAAATTGAAAGATGAAAGTAAAGCCCAAACAGAAGAATTAAAGAACATGAATGAGATTGTGACAGTAATGAAAAGCGCTGGTCAGTACCAGGTTGTTATTGGTAATCACGTTCCTGATGTTTATAAAGCAGTCGTTGAAGTAGGTGGTTTCGCGCATAAAGAAGAAGTAGATCAAGAAGAAGAACAAGATACCAATTTATTTAACCGCATGATTGATATTATTTCTAGTATCTTTACTCCTGTCTTAGGTGTTTTAGCTGCAACAGGGATGATCAAAGGTTTTAATGCACTATTTTTAGCACTTGGATGGTTAGAAGAAGGACAAGGAACCTATCAGTTATTAGACATAATCGGGGATTCTTTATTCTACTACTTCCCAATCTTCTTAGGTTACACTGCAATCAAGAAATTTGGCGGGTCACCATTCATCGGAATAGCCATCGGGGCCTCTCTGGTTTACCCGACACTAAACACAATCTTGGCAGCTGACCCTCTATACGTCTTGTTTGCTGGTACGGTGTTTGAATCACCAGTTCAATTTACCTTTCTAGGTATTCCTATTATTATAATGGGTGCGGGTTATGCTTCATCAGTTATCCCTATTATTCTTGCTACTTTATTCGCTTCAAAAGTGGAACGTTGGTTAAGAACATTCATCCCTGACGTTGTCAAAATGTTCTTAATCCCATTCTTTACATTGCTTATCGTTGTGCCACTTACGTTTATTGTTATTGGTCCTATTGCAACTTGGGCAAGCCAGATACTCGGACAAGGGACACTCTTCGTTTATAACTTAAGTCCAGTTATTGCCGGTCTTGTCATCGGTGGTTTATGGCAAGTAATCGTCATTTTCGGTTTACATTGGGGATTAATCCCAATTGCAATTAACAATTTAACAACAACTGGTGCTGATCCAGTATTAGCCATGATGTTTGCTACTACTTTTGCTCAAATCGGTGCAGTCTTAGCTGTATGGATAAAAACAAATAATGATAATTTAAAAACATTAAGTATTCCTGCTTTTATCTCTGGAATATTCGGAGTAACGGAGCCGGCTATCTACGGGGTAACATTACCTTTGAAAAAACCGTTTATTATTAGTTGTATTGCTGCTGGAATAGGTGGTGGTCTTATTGGTTTCGTTGGAGGACAAGGATACAGAATCGGTGGATTGGGAATTTTCCAAATCCCGTCATTTATCGGAACAAGCGGACTTGATTTAGCATTTTGGGGTGCGATTCTATCAGCTCCTTTAGCATTTGTATTAGCCTTCGTCTTGACATACATTTTCGGTGGAATTAATAAAGCCAATTCACCAGTTATGCAGGAAGGTGCAACTTCATCTGAAGCTCCAGTAGATCCGTTAACAGAGAAATCAACATCTTCTGTTGAGAATAAAGGAGAAGTAATTGCTAGTCCGTTTACTGGAAAAATCGTTCCATTAGTTGAGATTGAAGATGAAGCATTTTCAACAGGTGCTCTTGGAAAAGGAATCGCTATTTTACCGACAGAAGGTAAATTACATGCACCAGCATCTGGGACAGTCTCAGCTCTTTTTCCGTCGAATCACGCAATTGGGATTACTACGGATAATGGAGCCGAACTCTTAATTCATGTTGGCATGGACACGGTTCAGTTACAAGGTAAATTCTTCACTTCTCATGTGAAACAAGGTGATCGAGTAGAGAAAGGTCAACTCCTTACTGAATTTGATATTGCGAAAATTCAAGACGCTGGATACAGTCTCGCGACACCAGTTGTTGTGACAAATCCAACGAATTATAATTTGATGACTACAGAAGAAAAAGAAGTGAAACAAGGTGATAGTCTAATTACGCTAATCAACTAAGTAATTCGCTTAATATCAGAAGGGAACTCAAAGCTTTCCTTCTGATACTTGATAGAGAGATAATTCATAAAATTGGCAGCTACCTTCACACCGCAAGTATCAAGGGAAACCTACATCCTTTCGAGTAGCACCTACACGAACTACGTAGGTGCTACTCGGGGGCGGTGGAGCTGACGCTACATTTAATAAAAGACGGCTATGCCGTTTTTCTTATAAGGAGGGGTTACTATGAAAAATTACATATTTCCAGAAAACTTTTTATGGGGTGGTGCCATTGCCGCAAACCAAACAGAAGGTGCTTATCTAGAAGACGGAAAAGGATTAACTCTTGTTGATCTCCTTCCCACGGGACAAAAACGATGGGAAATTATGATGGGCAAGCTCGATAGTTTAGAACCCAAAGAGGGAGAGTTTTATCCATCCCATGAAGCAATTGATTTCTATCATCGCTATAAGGAGGATGTTGCTTTATTTGCTGAGATGGGCTTTAAATCTCTTAGAGTATCCATTTCATGGTCACGAATTTTTCCGAACGGGGATGATGAAACACCGAATGAAGCTGGTTTAAAATTCTACGATCAATTATTCGATGAATTGTTAAAGTACGGCATTGAACCAGTTGTTACGATTGCTCATTTCGATGTGCCAGTTAACTTAATCAAAACATACGGTAGCTGGAGAAACCGTAAACTTGTAAAGTTTTTTGAAAACTATGCAACAACTATTTTAGAGCGATACAAAGATAAAGTGAAATATTGGATGACATTTAATGAAATTAATATGCTGCTGCATTTACCGTTCGTAGGTGCTGGGCTCGTTTTTAAAGAAGGAGATAACGAATTACAGATCAAATATCAAGCGGCACATCACCAGTTGGTTGCAAGTGCATTAGCGGTAAAGGCGTGTCATAAGATTATTCCGGAAGCGAAAATTGGTTGTATGCTCGCTGCTGGTTCTACTTATCCTTATACATGTCACCCTGATGACGTTTTTGATGGGATGGAAAAAGACCGGGAATCGTTCTTTTTTATTGATGTGCAATCAAGGGGCGCTTACCCTGGCTATGCAAAGCGATTTCTTAAGGAAAACAATATTCGTATCGATATGGAAAAAGAAGATGAAGAACTTTTCAAAGCTCATACTGTTGATTATATAGGATTTAGTTATTATGCAAGCCGTTCAACGAGTACAGATCCAGAAGTATTAAAGAACCAAACGAGCGGAAATATCTTTGGTTCCGTTGAAAATCCATATTTAGAGAAGTCTGAATGGGGATGGACGATTGATCCTAAAGGATTTCGAATTACAGCGAATCAATTATATGATCGATATCAAAAGCCATTGTTTGTGGTAGAAAACGGACTAGGTGCGGTGGATGAAATGAGTGAAAACGGAGAAATTCATGATGATTACCGTATCGAGTATTTACGAAAGCATGTTGCTGAAATGGGCGAAGCAATAAAAGATGGTGTCGAGATTCTTGGTTATACTAGCTGGGGACCGATTGATATTGTCAGTGCATCTACAGGAGAAATGAAAAAGCGATACGGCTACATTTATGTAGATAAAGATAACGAAGGAAAAGGTTCGTTGAATAGAACGAAAAAGAAAAGCTTTTATTGGTACAAAAAAGTAATTGAGTCAAATGGTGAGCAGATCGATTAATTAGTTAGTTCAAAAAAGTAGAAGAAGCAATAGGCGGAGACTTGAGGGTTGCCCGCGGAAAGCGTCCGCCTTTAGCGAATTCGAGCAAAGTCCTGATTAAAAGAATAATCTTTTTATAGATAGATAGATGATAAATTTTTAGAAGGAGTGATTTGATGAGTGAAATTAAAAAGTTTCCTAAAGGATTTTTATGGGGTGGTGCAGTTGCTGCCAATCAATTAGAAGGTGCATACAAAGAAGATGGAAAAGGACTTTCAACGGCAGACGTTTCTCCAAAAGGAATTATGAGCCCACCAGATTTCTCCATGAAGGACTTCAATTTATACCATGAAGGAATTGATTTTTACCATACTTACAAAGAAGATATTGCATTGTTTGCTGAAATGGGATTTAAATCCTTTCGTTTTTCGATTGCCTGGACTCGCATTTTCCCTAATGGAGATGAACAAACTCCAAATGAACAAGGCTTGGAATTCTATGAAAAAGTAATCGATGAATTAGTAAAATATAATATTGAGCCTGTCATTACCATTTCTCATTATGAAATGCCATTAGCTCTTGTGAAAAACTATGGTGGTTGGAAAAGTCGAAAATTGGTTGCATTTTATGAAAATTATGCGAAGACCTTGTTTACTCGTTTTCATAAAAAAGTGAAATACTGGATGACATTTAATGAGATTAATGTCGTTATGCATGCTCCATTTACTGGCGGAGGCCTTCTTTTTGAAGAAGGAGAAAAGAATGACCAAGACATTTACCAATCCGCACACCATCAATTTGTTGCAAGTGCACTTGCCGTTAAGGTTGGACATGAGATCAATCCTGATCTTCAAATTGGTTGTATGATTGCTTCCATGCTTACGTATCCCTATTCTTCAAAACCGGAAGACATGTTGGCTGCTGTGATGCAAGACAGAAAAACGTTGTTCTTTTCCGATGTTCAGGCAAGAGGATATTATCCTTCCTATATGCGAAACTACCTAGAAGAAAATGATATTAATATTGTTATGGAAGATGGAGATCTTGAAATTCTTCAGGAAAATACGGTCGATTATATCGGCTTTAGTTATTACATGTCTTTTGTAGCAAGTACGGATCCCGAACATTTAAAAGCTCAAACGTCTGGCAACCTATTAGCAGGTGTAAAAAATCCTCATTTGAAAGCTTCAGAGTGGGGATGGCAAATTGATCCTGTTGGTCTTAGAACAGTAAGTAATCAACTGTACGACCGATATCAAAAGCCGTTATTTATTGTGGAAAATGGTTTAGGAGCAGTTGATAAAGTCGAAGACGATGGCTCAGTTAATGATGATCACCGAATCGACTATTTACGAGCGCATATTCAAGAAATGAAAAAAGCAATTGCCGATGGAGTAGATATTATAGGCTACACATCATGGGGACCAATTGACTTAGTAAGTGCATCAACGGCAGAGCTCAAAAAACGGTACGGATACATTTACGTGGACCGCGATAGTAAAGGACAAGGTTCGAATAAACGGATCAAGAAGAAAAGTTTTAACTGGTATAAAAATGTTATTGCAACAAATGGGGAAGAGTTATAATTTAATAAATAAACGAAACTGCTAAGTGGATCATTACTTAGCAGTTTTTTAATGTATTGAGGGAAGTATAATCTTATCTATATTATAATTTTCTGGCAAAAAGTGTTTGACGTCCTTATATTACGACGTAGTGCTCTGAAACTGTTGGAGCCAATTTTTAAATGCATGTACGGGTAAAGGGCGACTATAATAATAACCTTGTATAAGGTCAGCATTATTATTGAATGAAAAATCTGATTGCTCTTTGCTTTCTACACCTTCACAGACTACCTTTAAGTCCATTGATTTTCCCAGTGAAATCATCGAGCGAAGAAGAGACTGATTGTTCTTTTTCTCGTAGAGATCGTGAACAAATGCTCGGTCTATTTTCAGTATATCGATTGGTAAACTTTTCAAGTAGTAAATAGAAGAATATCCCGTTCCGAAATCATCAATACTTATCGCGATCCCAAGTGCTTTTAAGTCGTGAAGTTTCGTTTCAATGTGTTTCGTATCGTTCAACAGCGTTTCTGTAATCTCTAACTCTAAGTTTTTCGGCTTAATTCCAGTTTCACTCATTATATGCTTCACATCCTGAAGAAAACCAGGGTGTTGAAATTGTACTGCCGAAATATTAACGGAAACAGGAATCTCTCCTAATCCTTCTAGTTTCCATTTCATACTTTGGGTACACGCCTCTGCAAGAATCCATCTACCAAGATCATTAATAAACCCAGTTTCTTCAGCTATAGGGATGAAATCATCTGGACTAATGAGCCCATTATCAGGATCGTTCCAGCGTATTAAAGCTTCTACACCGTATATACTAGTTGAAAATTCAGCAATTTTCGGCTGATAATAGAGCTCGAATTCATCTTGCGCAAGTGCAGTAAGTAATCGATTTTCGATGCGGACACGTTTTTGTATACGGTCAAGAATGTCATATGTAAAATTACGATAAAATTTATTTGGAATGATCTTAACTTCGTTCATAGCAATTTCCGCATTCTTCACTAAAACTTGAGCACTTGAGCCATCTTCGGGAGCAATGCTTGAACCAATTCGAACATTCAGACGGATAATCTCTCCTTGAATAGAATATGGAAGTGTTAATTGATCGTTTAAGTTCGCTAAAAGTTCAGCTAAAGATTGCCTATTTTCTTTATCTTCAGCTAAATAAACGACAAATAAATCAGCGAAGTAACGAGTGATCCTTGTGTGATTAGGTAAGTTTTTACGCAAACGGTCAGCGAATTTCATAAGTATCTCATTGCTTGAATGTTCACCGAATGATTCGTTAATATAGCGGAATCGATTAATGTTAATTGCGATAACTGCCCGTGTTTCGTGCTTTTTGTTAAAGTTTTGTAGATCTTTTGATATGTATGAGCGAAAATTTGTCATATTCATGAGTCCAGTTAACGAATCAAAGGATGTTAATTGGTGGATGCGTTGTTCGAATGCTTTCTTTTGATCAACTAAGTTTGTTACGTTAAATTGAAGACCGATAAAGTACATCGGCAGATCCAAATTCTCTTGAAAGATTGGACTAATGACGAATTGATTCCAAAAAGGAGTCTGGTCCTTTTTATAGTTTAATAGTGTAAGGGATGCAGGTGTATTGTTCCTAATCGCAGTACGAATGATGTCAGTGTCTTCTTGATTTGTTTCTGGTCCCTGAAGAAAACGGCAGTTTTTGTACATGACTTCTTCTTTCGAATAGCCTGTCATTGATTCGAAGTGCTTATTGACATATATAATTGGATTATCTGGCAAATGTGGATCAGTAATAGTTACACCGATACCCATCTCTTCAATAACATTTAAAAGATTATCGGAAGTTAGGTTAGCATTAATTAGTTCCATAGCTTTGTCATTTCGCAAAACGATACCTCCTGGTTATAATTCAATATACATAGTCTTATAGACTCATATTAATAGTATACCTTCTATGAATTTCTTTTCAACTAATTTGTAATGATTAGGAGGGAAAAAGAATTATTTTTATGCATATTAGATGATTGAGTAATCCTTGTGCAGGAAATTAATGTTAAAATTACTTGATGATTCACGTTAAATATTCTTAAGTTGAGATATACTAAGATCCACTGCTAATAAAATAATGGGTTACGATTCTTAAGTAAACTATATTTATATAAAGGGGAGATCATAACATGATGATTGACGTCGACTTTCATTTTATAGAGACTAACGGAATTAGACTTCATGTTGCTTTTGCTGGACCAGAAGATGGACCACTTGTATTGTTACTTCACGGGTTTCCAGAGTTTTGGTACGGGTGGAAAAATCAAATTGAGCCTCTTGCTAATGCGGGGTACCGAGTCGTCATTCCTGATCAGAGGGGTTACAATTTAAGTGATAAACCCGAAGGAATAGTTAATTATACGTTGGATAAGCTGCGTGATGATATTATTGGATTAATCAAAGTTTGTGGCAGAGAGAGCGCAACGATTATTGGCCATGATTGGGGAGGTGCTGTTGCATGGTATTTGACGGCTACCAGGCCACAGTATGTAGATAAATTAGTTGCCGTAAATATCCCACACTTAAGTGCTATGAAAAAAACAATCCTTAGTTACCCTCCGCAATGGTTAAAAAGCTCATATATTTTATTTTTTCAATTACCTAATATTCCGGAGTCATTTCTTAAATCAGATAACTATAAACGATTGACAGGGGCTCTTCTAGCTTCGAGTAAAAAAGGCACGTTCCATTCAGTGGATATCGATTACTATCATAGTGCCTGGTCGCAAGAAGGCAGTGTGACTGGAATGTTAAACTGGTACCGAGCAATGCGTTTTGCAAAGCTTCCTTCGGAGAAAATAGCTGTATCGACAAGAATTATCTGGGGTATGGATGATCAATTCTTAAGTGTAGAAAGTGCTAAAAAAAGCTTGAATTTTTGTGAAAATGGTGAACTAATCTTTGTTGGGGAAGCGACTCACTGGGTGAATCACGAGCAATCTGAAATTGTAACCAAGCTAATACTTGAGTTTATATAACTTTACTGGTGAAGGCATGAATGCTATTAATAAACTATATCAGAAAAGAAATGGGGAAAACAACGTTATGACTAAAATTGCCATTATATCTGATGTACACGGAAATATGACAGCATTAGAAGAAGTTCTTAGGGACATTCATTCAAGAGATATCGATAGAATTTTTTGTTTGGGAGATTTAATCGGAAAAGGCCCACAAGGATCGGAATGCATTGAACTAATTAAAAGTAATTGCGAAGAAGTAGTTAGGGGGAATTGGGATGTATTTATTCAATTGCCTACGAAAGACCCATTTATTCAATGGTTCCAAGATCAGCTTACAAAGCAGGATTATCATTATTTAAGCACATTAAAGTTCCATCATGATCTTGAAATGAATGGACAGCTCATTCGATTTATTCATGCTTCCCCTAGAAGTGAGTTTGAACGTATTCTTCATATCGACTCACATACTAAACGAACATCGATGTTTGAAAATAGTGAGAAGACGAATTCAGAAATTTCTTCGAGAAAGCCCGATATCGTTTTCTATGGTGATATACATACAACGTTCTTACACACATTTAAAGAAGGCATCCTTTGTAACGTGGGGAGTGTCGGAAATTCATTGGATTTAACGTCAGCGTCCTATGTCATCCTTGATGGGACGCATTCAAACAATGCTATTCAATTTGTCCGGGTAGAATATGATCGAGAGGCCGAGCTTAAAAAGGCGAAAGAGCTTGGATTGGCCCAATATGAAAAATATTATAATGAATTAATGTATGGGAAATATCGTAATTCCAGAAAGTAAGTTAGCATAAACAATGATTGAATTTTGCGGTTAAGTCTATCATTTAGTATGTGATTCTAAAAGTATAAATGAATAGTTGCTAGAATTAAACGAAGTTACCTATAAAAACGATGGATGTTTTAAAGAGACACATAAATGCAATAAATATGTATAAGTACCATTTGCCAGAATTTATATTATAAGACCATGGAGGTCGTCTACATGGAAGATCAATCATTCATACAAAAAATAGAAGAATTATCTTTGAATGCTTTACCGGCGCTTCAAACACATATGTTCGATGGGTGGGTATTACGATTTGCAGATGGTTATACGAAACGAGCAAATTCGATTAATGCGCTTTATTTCTCGAAACAAGAAGTGGAACAAAAAATAGACATAAGTGAGCAGATTTACGAAAAAAGAAACTTGAGAACAGTTTATAAAATTACTCCCCAAATATTTCCGCGAAATTTAGATAAGAGTCTTGATGAAAGAGGTTATGTTCTGGAGGGTATAACGAGTGTTCAATTACTCCCATTGGAAAAGATAGAGTTTCATTCAGCGCAAAACGTTGAAGTATACGAGTATTTACATGATAGTTGGTTATCTGCTTTTTGCCGTTTAAGCAAAATAAAAGAAAACGACCAATCAACAATGAAGCAAATCTTAAGAAATATTGTACCTGGTATTTGTTACGTCATGGTAATCGATGACAATGGTAACGTTGTTGCCTGCGGGAGAGGCGTTCTGGAAGGCGAATACATAGGATTATACGACATTATTACTGATGAAAAATATAGGTACAACGGGTACGGAGAAAAACTTGTGCTTCAGATTTTACAATGGGGAAAAGAGAGTGCAGCTAAATTTGCATATCTTCAAGTAATGATCTCGAATGTTCCGGCATTAAATCTGTACAGTAAAATAGGATTCGAGGAAAAGTACAGTTATTACTATAGAATTAAAAAGTAATTTCTTTGAGTCAGCACACAGTGCTGGCTCTTTTTCCGAAGAAACCAAGTAACTTTAGCTAAACGGTTTGGTGGTCACATTAACCGAGTTCAAGTAATTAAATATTATGAATGTACACAATAAGTAAACAAAGTAGATTGAAAAGAAAACTTTGGATATTGTTGTTTTCGATATTTGTAAATCTTGTATAATAGTGGTCACTATTGTAAAACGAATAGCTATAAAATGGTATAATCAGATAAATGATAAGTTTAAGGAGATGGGGAAATGTTGCAAAACTCAAAGGTGAAACCAATGCTGCTCAATTTTCCACAGGAATTTGAAACAGAACGTCTTTTAATAAGGCTTCCTAAACCAGGAGATGGCAAAGCTGTTAATGGGGCAATAAAAGAATCTATAAATGAATTAAAAGCATGGATGCCGTTTGCTCACAAGGAACCTACAGAAGAGGAAACAGAGATTAACATCCGAAATTCTTACATAAAGTTTTTGAAAAGAGAAGATCTTAGATTGCTGGCTTTTCTAAAAGAAACCGGTGAATTTGTTTGTTCGTCCGGCCTGCACCGAATTGATTGGGAAGTACCTAAGTTTGAGATCGGCTACTGGGTAGACACTCGACATCGTGGTAAGGGTTATACTACTGAGGTAGTAGAAGGGATAACCAAGTTTGCGTTTAAAGAGCTGAAAGCAAGACGCTTAGAAATAAGGTGTGATTCTAAGAATTTTAAAAGCAGAGCGATTCCTGAAAGATTGGGGTACATTTTAGAAGGTATACTTAGAAATGACGAACTTTCTCTTGATGGGAAAGAGCTGACGGATACTTGTGTTTTTTCAAAGATTAGTTTGGACTAATAAATAAAAGGTTTGTGCAGACGTTTCTTTTCAAGAGGAAGCGTTATCCGCTCTAGGCGGGCGCTTTCCGAGGGCAATCATCACCCTTCATAATCAATCAGAACGAAGAAATAAAAACCTATTAGGAGGCCTCTTCTCCCAATAGGTTTTTAAAAGTTTTATTTTCTAGTTGCTTTTAAGACTACAGAATATGACTTTTTGTCAGCTTATTCATTGGAATCTGTAATATTTTTTATTTCTTCAGGGGAGAGGAGACCTTCATAAATTTGCAGATCATCCATTAACCCTTGATAAGGGGTATCCCAATAATTTACACCTAAGCCAAATTTCGCTGAAGTATTCGTGAATACATTTGGAAAATCAGAACCTGTGTATTTCTCTTCTCCATTAATATATATTTGAATGTTTCCGTCTGCTACTGTGAAAGCGAGATGGGTCCATTCATCAGTTCCTATCGTCATCTCAGTATTGGCATCATACCAAGTTGAACTGCCTGACCAAACCATCGTATTTTTAAGATCATCTGTCCCAGATGGAAGGAGGCTAATCCAGTTGTTTGCATCCGTCGCACCGAAGAAAGCGGTCGTGAACGATGTTAAGGATTCAGGCTTTAACCAAAGTGATACCGAATAAGCGTCGCTGGAAATAAGCCCATCTGGTAAACGAACCCCGGAATTGCCATCGAAGGCAGCTGCTTGCCCTAGTTGACCATCTTCAAATGTGATCGTACCACCTGAATTATCAAGTCTATCACCAGTAGACGCACCTGAATCGAAGTTACCCGTGCTTTCTTCAAGACCATTTTCAAACGGATAATGCGCGACTAAGCCAGCTTCTTTCATTGGTAAAACGGTGAGATCAAAATTTCTAGTTTCGGAGACGTCACCTTTTGTGATTGTTGCTGTAAGCGTCGCTGTCGCAAAGTCAGCATCAACATCTGGTCGGTTGATTTCACCTGAATCCGTGACAACAGTTTCGTCAGAAGTTTCCCACGTAATCTCTGAATTGCGAGTACCTTCAACGGGAAGGGTTACGTTAGAAATAACATTATCGATGTCACCGAGACTTAAATCATTTACGACATCTTCGACAATCTCTCCGTCTGTTTTATCAAGCATTTTGCTGCCCCAAACAGTGACGCCTTCCTTAGACATAGCCGTAAATGTCATCACGTAACTTTCCGAGCTATGGTCCCATTGTTCGATAAATAGGCCATCATAAGTCACGTTATCAATCGTGATTTCTGCTTGATTGTGACTGGTTTTTTTCCAAGAACCTTCCACTGCACCAGATATTTTGTTATTTTTGTTTAAAGAAATGTAGGAGGCTTTTTCGAGATCCCCAGTAATTCCGCTTCCATGATTGATATACTGATAGTCACCGATCAAGTCCTGCCGGTTTACCTTAGCAAGTTCTTCCCCTGCATAACGATAAGGGGCGGCCACTAGCCATCCTTCTTTGTTCTCAAACATTTGGTGAACACGAAGCTCATGCATTTCACCTTTGTCAGGGAATCGTGTATGAAAAACTAAGAATCTTTTTCCAGTATCGGGATCTGTAAAGATAGAGTTGTGACCAGGAGACATGTAACCGTAGCCATTTCCAGACCCAGGATCGCCGACTTTTCTTTCAAATAAGAAGTTGCCCATTAATTTATTTCCGTGATCAGCATGTTCCAGAGAATCAGGTTTGTTTCCCGGAATTCCATTGTCTAATGAATCAGGTAAAATAGCCGGATCTCCAGCAGCATCTACATATGGACCTTCAGGATTCTCAGAACGGAAGGATCTCATTTGATACCCACCGTCGGCACCTAACCAGCCATATGTAACATACAAGAAGTAATAGCCAGTTTCCTCATCATAGTTTACGTATGGACCCTCACCTGAACGACCATATCCACCAGATATTTTAGTTCCAAAATAGCGGTCTATCATTCTACCATCTTCTGTCACACCATCTTTACCAGGATAGATTGGTTGACCGGTAGTCGGATCTACTTCGAGAATGAATATCCCACCTGCCCAAGAGCCGTAAGTCATCCACATCTTTCCGTCTTCGTCAAAAAACAAGTTAGCATCAATTGAATTGGTGAAATCATTGTAGTTGTATCCACCATTATCTAGAAACCATTCATCTCTTATTCCTTCAATCGTACCATCTTCAATAAGGTCTGGAAGATTGGTATTTTTCCAGTTTTTATTTACATCGCTACCAGCATCTTTTATATCTTCTTTCTCATGGAAATCAGAATACATAATGGTATCGACGTAATTATATGGACCTTCTACATCTTTAGATACAGCATAACCGATGGCGGATCGTATATATGTTGATGAGGCACTGTAATACATCATATATGCGCCAGTTGAACCGTCTTCATGTTCGTAATGTTCATTCCAAACGGCTTCTGGTGCCCAAACAGCAAAACCACCGGCACTATCCGAGTCATCTTCACCTGCCCATTCAAACGAACCAGCTAAGTTTTCAGATAAGTCACCATATAAAGTGTTATCAGGGGTTGTATATCCGTTCGTAAAATTAGACCATTCCATTAGATCAGTTGATTTCGCAGCATCAATATGAGTACCGAAAGCATAATACGTATCTCCGGCTTTAATAATAGAAGGGTCATGAACGGAAGCCTCTTGAAAACTAGGCACCTCCTTTTGATTTTCTTGGTTGGGCTTATTGCTATTGGCATTATTTTTACCACTATAGCCTTGACTAAACACCGTAATAGGAATAATTAATAGTAATAGAAATAAAATAAGCCCTATTCTCTTTTTAGTTGTTTTTTGCATTCTACTTTCTCCTCTCTATAAAACAAAATGTAAACGCGATCATTTCTTTACACAAAAGTCCTTACCTTCATAAAATCGAATCTCTTCCCTCCTTATTCAAAATTCAAGTAGAAATTAAAACATAAACATATTAATATATTTATGAATATATTAACGATACTATAAGTTGAAAGAACTAACAAGGGGAAAAATCACTTGATACAAGTACCTATATGGTTTATACAAACATTAACTATATCTTGAGACATTTAAGTTCCGAAAGAAATAAGCCTTTTTACGAAAAAGAGCTTTAATTTTGTGGTTTTGTTAATAGTAAAGGAAATGATTTTAGAGGAGGTTAAAAAAGATGAATTATGCAGGAGATTCTTTACACGGCATGATATATCTTTACTAATGGATTCTCTGAGTTAAATTACGGATTTTTTATTTGCCAAGATGTATAGATGAGGTAAATGAATAAATCAAAGCAATACATAATAATCCAGATGAAACTAAGTCTATTAAGTGCGTGAAGATTAAATAAAAGTGGAAACTCAGATAAGTAAGTATGAGTAAACATAAAAACTTTTAATTCACGTAAATACAAAGTTATACTATTGTCGGCAATAAGCCAGATAAAATGAACAAAAACTATGGCTATAGTATGAATGAGAAAGAGATTTTTTCGGTAATTTACATACGAATATAAATCTTCATTCATGACGGATCGGTGATTAGTGAATTTAGATAAAAGATATTTATCGAGACGCTGAATATCAGCACTTCCTAAAGTCATCGCATAGACGATAAACAGGATTATAATGATTTGAAACAAGGAAATATGTTTTGTTATATAGTAGTCAATGAAAACCAAACCAAACTGGAAAATCGTACAAAAGATAATCAAGGTCAAGAACAATCGATTTAGTCGGACGAATCGAAGAGTATAGCGATTAAAAAGGAATATACCTAAAAAAATCCAAGTAAGCCCTTCAGATATAACAAAAAATAGCCATTCATTCACATATAAATAGGACAAGTAATCCACCTCACTGTTAGTGAAAGTGTATGTCCATATTGTTTACAGTATGTTCATTAGATTAATGCAAAGGTATACAATTTAGGTTGCTAAAAGTATATGCAAGAAATTGTATTAACTTAGAGTAAACCTTACAAATTATAGATTGTGAATAATCTATATTTAATTTCATTTAATCCTAATTTGCTCTCCACATCATCCTCATCTTTTACATATTCCTTAAGGGATTCAACTTCTAGTTCGAGTTCATGGTAATAATCAATTGTACCCAACATTAATAGTTTCAACTTCTGTTTTTCATAATTCTTCTGAAATTTGTTCACATTCGAAAGTGCACCATCCCATTCTTCCTTATCAATCTGCTCGTACAGATCATTAATATCGTTGAAGAGTGCCTCGTCCGTTTTGGATTGGAAAATCTCAGCTGTAGAACACCCAGAAAGCATGCATAAAGTCATCAACAATCCCAGACAAAGAATTAAAATTTTTCTAGTCAAAGTAAACACTCCTTAAATTAGTAAATGATGTATGTTTCTTTATAGATTGCCCAATAATGGAAAAATAGTACGTATATATAAAATAAGGGGGAATAATAGTGACTGAAATAGGAACAGTCGTTATAAGAGGGATACTTGGGTTTATCGTGTTATTTATTTTAGCAAGAATGATGGGCAAAAAGCATTTGACCGATATGACCTATTATGAATATATTGTCGGAATTGCTATCGGTAGTATTGCTGCGGAACTAACTTTCGGAACGCAAGTAAGAGTATCTAATTTTATTGTTGGGATGATCGTTTGGGCTCTCTTACCAATGATTATTTCACAAATAGAAATGAGGTCATTTGGATTTAGGAAATTTTCAGAAGGTAGTCCGACAGTCTTAATCGAAAAAGGGAAAGTTTATGAAAAAAACTTAAAAAAGGTAAGCTTAACAATTGATGAACTCATGATTCATCTGAGACAGAAAGATGTGTTTAAATTATCCGATGTTGAATCAGCGGTCATGGAGAAAAATGGTCAAGTAAGTGTGATGAAACAAAGTAGTGTCCAGCCAATAACGTCTAAAGATATGGGGATGCCGGTCAAGCCAGAACATCAACCTCGTATCGTTATTATGGATGGAAACTTGATGCAAAAAAATTTAAGTGAGCTCGGATACAATCAAGAATGGCTTTTAAATGAACTAAACAACCAAGGAGCAAATTCATTTTCTGAAGTATTTCTTGCGCAAGTAGATTCAAAAGGGAATGTATATATTGATTTATTTAATGATCAACTTGAAATGTCGCAAATAAAACAGAAACTATTATTAGCTGCAAATATAAAACAACTACAAACAAATTTAATGAATTTCTCTTTACAAGCTGAGAATGAAGAAGCGAAAGAGATGTATAAAAATCAGGCGCAAAACATGGAAACTTTGCTAGATAATATGACAATGTATTTAAAAGAGTAATGAGGTTATTTATACAAAGCTTTTTTAGCCATTAGTTTAGAAAAAGGACGATGGAATCTGCATGGAATACGTTTGCTCGTTGAAGAGTATCCTTTTTTAATGGAGTTCCTTCAATATAATGAACATTTTTCTGATCTAAAGGTGATTCCTTCATTTGATCAATGATAACAATGGAAACCTGTGGATTTTCAACAACCATCTCTTCTATTGTAATTTTTGTTTTTTGAGACCAATTGATCAAAACGATATGATTTTCCCCGGAGTAACCCAGTATTTCCATCTCCTTTAATTCTTGATAGTTATTAAGTAAGTCAATCCATTTAGCGATCATAATGGCAAAAAAACCAACGCCGACGATATAAAGTAAGATACTGTAAAGCTTACCTAAAACTGTTTCAGGAGCAAAATCTCCGTAACCTACTTGAGAAATAGTTGACATAACAAACCAAAAACCATTAAATAGAGAATTAAATTCAGTTGGTTCTAATAAATACATGATTAGTGAACTTATAATGATAAAATCGAAACCGCTTACTATCAGAATCCAGTGCTCTATATTGATGGTTTTATCAAGAACTTTTTTAATCAGGCTAAAAATCATCGTTTTTCTCCCTATTGAATGAATGGCGAGGCAAAGGTCTGTGAAAAGACCTTTGCTACATCATTCCGAAAAATGTTTACTTATCATTTGTCATACAAATTTGTACGGTGCTCCGCTCGCTTATCCGCCTCGTCAGCTCTTTGCTGTGCTTCTTTATCCTCATGATCCGCCAGTTTTGGGTCATATTCAACATCTTCATTTTTACCTACAGGCAAGTCGTCTTCTAAAAAGGAAGCAACGGCACCTTCATGTTCCTTGTTACGTTTATAACCTTTGTCAAGTTGCCCGGCATTTTCAATATCTCCAGACATGGTATATCCTTCTATTTCAACATTTCCAGTTGTTCCGTAAAGTCCCATCCCCCCTAAATCCGCGGTGAGATTTTCGTGATTCTTGTCTTTATTTTTATCTTTAGCCATGTGAGTACCTCCTTTAATCATACAAACACAATGTAATACACCTTATTGTCCTTCATCTAACCGGTGAGTATACATATAGAGGAAAATGTCTCCTTTATAGTCATTTATTCAAATCTTTAATGTGATTTTTCATTCTTTTCTTCATATGCTACTAATATAATCTCTTTATTCGAATCACTTCGCAAATCCTTCTCAAAAAATTCGAGATCGTTCAACTGCTCAGGACTAAGATCCGCTGCCGTAAATCGTTCTGGTTCTTTGTTTTCCACAATTAGTTCCTCCTTTATAAGGTGTGTAAAAACCATAACTTATTATTAGTTTGAAGATATGTTTCTATACTTGAATTCGCTCATTCTAATGGAGATTAACCGGTGAGTCATATACTATATAATCAGGAGGGGAGAGGCGACAAAATTAAAGGTTATGGAAGGAGTGACGAGTCATGATGGTTCAAGAACAAGATGAGACTCCTAAAATCATCATTTCAGGAGCCAATAGTGATTTAGCGAGACATTTAATCAAAGAGTTACAACAAGATTTCCAGATCGTTGCACTCGCAGCGTCTGTTCCGAAACAAGAATTATTTTGTAAGAATATCATTTGGCGATCCTGTAATCCTTTGATGTTATGGGAAGTAGAGCACTGCATAGAAGAAGCTGATTATGGTATTTATTTTGTGCAATCATTACATACAATCAATCATTTAACACAAGCAAGGACGGAAGATCTGAATATCATTGCTGCTGATAATTTTGCACAGACGGCCAAGAAAAATAGATTGAAAAAGATTATTTATATTCGTTGTCCAGTTGCGGGAGAACAGAAAAATTCCAGGAACGTGATAATACAAGATGAAGCGGAAGCTGTTATGCGCTCATACGGTATTCCTGTAACGACTTTGAGAACAGATGCCACCGATGAAGAATCAGTATCATTAAATGAAGTTACCCTCGAACTAAAAAAGAATTTAAGTAACAAACGTGTTGGTGATAAGCAGTTAGGTACAAGTCGTCATGAAAAAGATAAGATATCCAAGTCCATTGTTAATGAAAATCATTCTGTATGTTCTGTGCAAAAATTACCGTTGCCAGATAGAAAGAATGCACAGTGGATGGCTTTTTACTATATGGAATGGTTGTCAAAATCGTTGAGTCCACTAATTAAGGTGAAACAAGATTTCGATAACAATTGTTATATACATACGGTTTTATTAAAAAAACCTTTGCTGTCATTTAGCTATTTAAAGGATAGAAGTAAACCAGATCATGCTTTATTTACGATAAGTGGGGGGATACTTGCCAAACGTATGCCATTTGAACAAGGTACACTAGAATTCAGAAAAATTCCAGGGGAAGAAGAATGTTTAGCTGCAATACATGATTTTATACCTTCGCTGCCTTGGACTTTTTACCTCATAACCCAAGCAAAAATACACCTGATGGTGATGAAAAGATTCAAGAAAAATTTAGAAAAACTTAGATAAAGTATGTTCAATGAAAATGTAAATAGCATTTACTTGAGCGGAAAGAACGTGGGGGCGGATGAAAGTTTCTGGCCTCTTTTGTGTGCTTCTTTGTTGACCTCATTGATAACTCAATTTTATGGAATATTAGATTAACCAACAACGTCTCTTATAAACGCAAATGAAAAGGGCATACTAGTTATATCATCAGACTTGGAGGTTATATATATGAGTCCAAAAGAGAATGTCTTATCCATTTTCGGATTAGGCGGATTGAATGAAATCGGTAAAAACATGTATGCAGTAGAATTTGGAAACGAAATCATCGTTATCGATTGTGGCATCAAATTTCCTGACGAAAGCTTGTTAGGAGTAGATGTCATTATCCCTGATGTGGCGTATTTAGAAGCAAACAAGGAAAAAGTTAAAGCTTTGGTTGTGACACATGGGCATGAAGATCATATCGGTGGCATCCCATATTTACTAAGAAAAATAAATGTCCCTATTTACGCAACACGTTTTACACTAGGTCTTATTGAATTGAAATTAAGAGAACATAAACTGCTTAGAGAAACAAAATTAATGGAAGTAGACGAAAACTCAAAGGTGGCTTTTCAAGAAATTAGTGTTAGTTTTTTTAAAGAGATCCATAGTATTCCTGATTGTTTAGGAATTGTCCTCCACACAGCACAAGGTAATATCGTACATACAGGAGACTTCAAATTTGATTTAACTCCTGCAAGCACGGAACGTTCTGATCTTCATAGAATGGCTGAAATTGGTAAAGAAGGGGTATTGCTTCTTTTGTCAGAAAGTACGAATGCGGAAAGAAAGGGTTTAACACCATCTGAGCACATCGTAGCTGAGCATGTTGATGAAGCTTTTTTGAAAGCGGAACGTAAAGTGATTCTTTCTACTTTTGCCTCAAATATAAGTCGTGTCCAACAAGTTGTTGACGCAGCAAGGAAAACGGATCGGAAGCTGGCGCTACTTGGAAGAAGTATGGTGAATGTCGTTGCTGTTGCGAGAGAACGTGGCTATTTGGATATTCCCGATGATATGTTAATTGAAGCGAATGAAATTGATGAATTGCCTCCTGAAAAAGTAGCGATTGTATGCACTGGGAGTCAAGGAGAACAAATGGCTGCACTTTCCCGGCTATCCACTGGAAATTTCCGTAATGTAGAAATTTTAGCTGAAGACACAGTTATATTCGCTGCGGGTCCGATCCCTGGAAATGAACGTAATGTCACTCGTATTGTTGATAACTTATATGCACTTGGTGCCCATGTCATTTACGGATCCGGAAGTTCATCAGGCATGCACGTGTCTGGACATGGCTATCAAGAAGATTTAAAACTAATGCTTACACTGATGAAACCGACTTATTTTATCCCTATTCACGGTGAATATAGAATGCTGCACCATCATCGGTTACTAGCAGAACAGGTTGGGGTAGAAAAAGGAAATACATTTATATTGAAAAATGGCGAAGTAGTCGATATTGAAAACAAGGTGGCTCGTCAATCACGGAAAGTTCCAGCGGGAAATACATTCATAGACGGTATAGGAATTGGGGACGTAGAGGATATCGTGTTGCGCGATCGAAAGCAACTTTCGGAAGATGGGATGCTAGTCATCGTTTTGACAATAAGTAAAATAGAAAAGCAACTCATCTCACCACCAGATACGATTTCCCGCGGATTCGTTTATGCAAAAAATTCAGAGGAACTGCTGAAAGAAGTCAATAATCAAATTGCAAAAGCGTTTGAGGAGTTAAAAGCATCCGAGCGAAAAGAATGGAGTATTATTAAACAACATATAAAACGAACAGTTGGAAAGTATTTATTATCTCATACGAGAAAAAGACCAATGATCGTGCCAATTATTATTGAAATATAATCGTCTATCTAGGAACAATAGAAAAAAGTGTTGATTTACGCTGCTCATTTGTAATAAGATCTTCACTTTTTGGAAAAATATAAAAGAAACAACTTATTCCTAAAGGTGGGAACAATTATGCGAATGATCAGTACTATTAGTTTGATGTTAGTCACGCTGTTTATGGTAGCGACGAGTGTTAGTGCACATAATGGGTGGTCTCAAACAAACACTCCAATTGTTGAAATTGGGCAAAAATCCTATATAGAATTACTATTTGGAAATCATTCTGGAGAGCATACTAGCTATCGACTGGACCGCAATTGGGGATTAGAAGACACTAATGTGGAAGTGACTGCCCCATCTGGTGAGGAACAGCAAATTACAGATACATTTTTTTATATGGGAGAAGAAGAAGAGATTGAAGAAAGAATAGGTGTGAACAACTATCACGTAGGTTCTTTGCTAACCGAAGAAGAAGGTATTTATACGATTGCCGCTAAGGGAGATTTCACCTATGGAGATGAAACGGAGCCTACCTTACGCAGCGCAAAATCCTATGTTGCTGCAAGCAAATGCCCATCACTTGAGTCGGTTAAAGATTTTAAAGGATATGACAAACACGTAACCTTAGACAGGGCTGAGATTGTTCCATTGTTCAACCCAACAGCAATTGCACCGGATAACACAGTCTCTGCGCAAGTGATGTTGAAGGGGGAACCTGTTCCTAATGCTGATGTGGCTGTGATCAAAAGAAGTGATTCAAGTGAGGTTCGTGTGAATACGGATGAGGAAGGATTGTTTTCTTGGGAAGTAGGAGAATCGGACTATTACCTTATCCGAGTGGAGTTAGAAGATAGTGATGCCAAATATGAGGCAACAATGACTTATATTGTTTCCGAGAGATTAAGCTTATAGGTGTAAAAAGTAGGACTAGTATGATGAAAAGAAGCTGCAGGAAAAAGTTCGCAAGACAAAACGCTAAAAATTGATGTAAAACATAGCTTAATTCAACGACTTTAACAATAAAATCACCATGTAATTAACACGTGAAAAGCACCTGTTTTGTTCAGGTGCTTTTTTCATATTTAATTTCTCGACCTCTAGGCTCTAAGGAGGGAGTAGTAATGATAGCAATTTCTTATTATCTGGAAAATAAGTTATCTCCATCATCTAGTATTTCAGTTACTTCTATACCTTTTCTTTGTAGTTTTAAATATATATTCTTAATATTCTAGTGAAAAATATAGCGAAACTGGAGCTTCTATGGTAGACACACTTCCTACTTCAATAGTTAAGGGGGACTTCACTATTTCCAATGTCTAGACAGTTTTTAGAGACATTTTTTTAATGTGAGCTTAGAATCCCTCATAATTATTAAATTTTTGTTATAATAGAACAAGAGAGTAGGTGTAACGTATGGCAAAAGTATACACGGGTTTGTTTCATCATTCTGTTAGTGGTGTTTTAGTGAAGGCTACTTATGATAAAAAATTGTTAATAATGACAATAGAAGACGATTTAACAGATGCAAATGAAGATATTTATTTTAATACGGAGAGCTGGATTGAAGAGCATAATGAGCAACGATTTGAGACATATAAATCAGCTCAGCAGTTTTTAAGATCGATGGGGAATGATATTGAATTTAGCAAAGCTTAAATTTGTATTAGATTTCTTCTAATTTAGAGGGGAAAGGCGTGACACCAAGGTGTCATGCCTTTTTTCTTCCTACATTATTTCTCAGAATGTTTTTTCTTATAAAATCGATCTCTAACTTTTCTCAATCTAGCATGATAACGTAAAATGTCTAGCCGAGCTTCTTCTGCTTCCGGAGCGATTGGACGGAGTTTTTCCAGTTCCCAGTAATCTACAATCACATCGAGAACTTGATCAAAGTATTCTAAAGGACCGTAATTTGCTTCCTTTGCAATAATTGACATACGATCCTCGAAGTTTGGCATAACTGTTCCAGGCATTTGAAAGTTTTTGATAACATGTCCCAAATAATAACAATAATTAGGTTCTAATTGAAGATGGTATTTAATGACATCGCGATAAAAAGCATAGTGTAATGTTTCGTCTTTCGCTAAGCGACGAAGCATTGTAGCAAGGTCTTTATCCGGGCCGTTAGCCAATTTAGCGACATTCGTATAGAAAACCATCGTTGCGAGTTCCTGTAGAGTTGTATATACCATAGTCTCAAAAGGTGATTCGAAATCAGGATTAAATCCACTCTCTACCGTTTGTTTATGAAGTTGATGTAAACGCATCGGTTCTACATTGCGAGTAATTAAAAGATAGTTTTCAAGGAGACTTGAATGCTGGTCTTCTTCGGCAGTCCACGTATGAACAAAATCCCGAATAACAGTTAATGAACCTTTGAATGTTTGATCCAAATGGGACGTAAACCAAGGAAGGTTGACCTCAGTTAATAGGGCAGTTTCCACAGCTGTTATTAAATGTCTAGGCAAAGTAACCTGACTTTCGTCCCAGGGCACTCTTTTAAAACTTTTAGCCTTGTCCCACGGTAAAAATTCATGATAGCCCCAATCTATTTTTGCAGCTCTTTTTTTATGATCTTCATACATTTGTATTAACTTCGGTTCCAACCTGAAATCTAAATGATTTGTTAACAAATGGTGTTCCTCCTTCTTGTTTCTTCGAATTCGGATAGTTTATCGCACTACTCAGAAAATAATTCGCTTTCATATTGATTATACAGAAAAATAGCAAAGATATCCATGAAAGCTTGAATGGGGTCAGACCCCCGAGAAACTTCCAGGAAGGAATTTGCAATATGTATGTAGATTTACTCTTGAAACCTTCGGGATACGAAATATATAATAGAAGTAACTAGAAGGACGTGAATAAAAGTGTCTCAACCAAATTGGAAACGAAATTTATATATATTGATGGTATGTCAGTTCTTTGTCATGGGTGCAATGACAATGATCATCCCGTTTTTACCCCTTTATCTCCAAGAATTAGGAGTCACCGATCCTCAATCAATTAGTCGATGGGCCGGGGTAATTTTCGGGGCTAATTTTTTAACCGCTTTTCTATTTGCACCATTATGGGGAAAGCTTGCTGATAAATATGGCCGGAAATCAATGCTGCTTCGATCCGGATTTGGGATGGCGATTGTCATAACGCTTACAGGATTTGCAGTTGGACCATGGTCATTACTTTTACTTCGATTATTGAATGGAATTATCTCTGGTTTTATTCCAGCAGCAATTGCACTAATGTCAATGAGCACGCCAAAAAAAGAAATGGGACATTCATTAGGTATGTTGCAAGCTGGTGGTGTGGCAGGTACAATTTGTGGACCTTTATTAGGTGGAATTATGGCTGATTTAATGGGGTTTCGGATGATCTTTTATGTAACAGGAGTTACTATTTTGATCGCTGCATTTGTCGTGTTGTTGTTTGTGGATGAACAATTTGTGAGAAAAGAAGAAACAGTAAAGACAAAAACAATGCAGGATTTTAAAAAAATTATCTCCACATCCCCCGTTTTATCACTATTTTTCGTGTTTTTTATCGTTCAATGTGCATTAATAGGAATTAATCCACTTTTATCTTTGTTTGTCCAAGAGCTTAGTCCTTCACAAAATGTTGCTTTCTACGCTGGTCTGGCCATGTCGGTGATGGGCTTCGCAAACATGTCTGTAAGCCCGTTTTTAGGCAAACTCAGTGACCGGAAAGGCCATCATTTTGTGTTATTATTTGCACTTTTATTTGCTGCGATTATTAGTTTTCCACAAGCGTTTGTGCAAAGTTATTGGCAATTACTTATCTTCCGATTTCTATTAGGTATTTGTATAGGAGGACTATTACCAGCAATAAATTCGCTTTTACGTCACTTTTCACCAGAAGGGATGGAAAGCCGAACTTATGGTTTTTCTAATAGCTTTATGTATTTAGGGACGATGGTTGGACCGGTCGCAGGTGGATGGATAGCATCAATAGCTGGAATTAGAAGTTTGTTTATTATTTCTTCGGTTCTTTTGTTCCTCAATGTTTTGATTGTAAAATACAAGGTTATCCCTCATATGAAAACGAAGAAAGATATGCCTGGAACGAAAGTTGATAAAGGAGTTAGTATCAAACCCAAATAAAAATTAAATAAGTGAGTGGATATCAATCTCCGCTCGCTTATTTGATAGAGGCCGCTGATAAAGTGAAATTACAAGCTACCTTCACGACGCATTTATCAAGGGAAACCGACCTCCATTCGAGTAGCACCTACACGAACTAAGTAGGTGCTACTCGGGGGCGGCGGAAGCTGACGCTGTATATAACAAAAGACGGCTATGCCGTTTTTCTTATTTTCTGTACACTTAAGTTATATATTTCTCGCGTACTTTTCATCCGGAATTTTCATTAACTGGACATAGAGACTTGTATTGTCGTTGCCTGTGTTTTCAAAAGCCATCTCTTCATTGCTGCCTATTGCTTTAAAAACATCGTCCACAGAAGCAGATACTGTCTCTCCATCGATTGTAAATTCACCATTCCCATGCAAAACCATTAAATAGACAGTTGAACCTGGGTGTTTATGAGCAGGAAGTGATTGACCTGGCTTAAAATTTAAAACAAATGCTGTACTGTCTTTTTCTTTATAAATGATTCGTTTCGTAAATCTATCTTCGCCATATTCTATAAACTCATTCACATTATGTTTTTTCATTTTAAAACCCCTTTTCATTTCTTTATCGTATAAAACTCTTATGGTAACTCTTAAGGAACCTTATAAGGTAATAGTAATACTCTTTTAAGGTAAACGTGGTGATTTAAATCACAAATAATAGGATGTTGGAAAATATTATGTCTGAAATCAAAGACTCGGACCTTGAAACCGGTGCACAAACGTGGAACGATTAAATTAATGCTTTCACTTTATAGTAGTTCCCTTGGGTACCGACCCCCGAAAGTTAGAGTAGAAAATCTAACTTTCGGGGGTGTTTTTATGGCCAAATATAGTGAAGAATTTAAAATAAAGCTCTTCACCGAGTATTTGTATGGGAATCTTGGATACAAATCGTTGTCGAAAAAATATAATATGCCCAGTT